>JAXJVX010000001.1:0-4656 GCA_036308305.1 Acutalibacteraceae bacterium
AACATCCGTAGCAGAGCTACCGAAATCGTAAATCACGATATAATTTACAACTAACAGAAGCACGGCGGCAGGGAGCAATCCTTGCCGCTAATTTTTTTGAAAAAATAATTTTGTGTGTCACCTTTTATATTGCCCGTGCATCTATATATCAGAACAGCGAAATGATGGTATGGTTATGGTATTCAGTAGTTTACAATTTATCTTTATATTTATGCCGATATTCTTCGGGTGCTACTATATTGTACCTGATAAATTAAAGAATTCTATATTATTTATTGGAAGTTTGTGTTTTTACTTTGTGGGCACGATCCATAACCCCGAACATTTTATAGTGTTTATACTAAGTATTATTGCGGATTTTGTGGTTGGTGTATGGATTGAAAAATTTTCGGCACACAAGAAGGTATTATTGACCGTAGGCATAAGTTTACACTTAATCAGTCTGGCCGCATTTAAGTATTCCGGTTTTGTAATAAACGAAATTGGTCGGCTCAATCCGAGTTTTAACTTTACGGCAGATATTGTATTGCCTATTGGCATTTCTTTTTACACCTTTCAAGGAATTTCATATATTGTTGATGTTTACCGAGGAACTACAAAGGCACAACAAAGTTTGCTTAAATATACGATATATATTTCAATGTTCGAACAGCTCATTGCCGGTCCGATTGTTACTTACGGTCAAGTGGAAAAAGAACTGTATAAGCGGCAAATCAAAACATCATCTGTGCTGAGAGGTATCGGCATATTTATTTTCGGATTAGGATTAAAAGTGCTACTTGCTAATCCTATCGGAAAACTGTGGTCGCAGACTTGTGCGATTGGGTTTGAAAGCATATCTACACCGCTTGCGTGGATGGCGATAATAGCATTTTCTTTTCAAATATATTTTGATTTTTTCGGTTACTCCCTGATGGCTATAGGTCTTGGAAAAATGCTCGGATTCAAGCTACCGAAAAACTTTGACCACCCATATACAAGCCTTACAATGACAGAATTTTGGCGGCGGTGGCATATAACACTTGGGGCTTGGTTTAGAGAGTATGTATATATCCCTCTTGGCGGAAATCGCAACGGCAAAATTGCTACTGTCAGAAATCTGCTTATCGTATGGTTGCTTACGGGGTTGTGGCACGGTGCAGGATATAATTTCGTTTTATGGGGAACAGTTCTGTTCATTATCATAATGCTTGAAAAATTCTTTATAGGAAAATATCTTAATAAAATGCCTGTCATTGCCCACCTTTATATGTTCATATTGATCCCGATTACTTGGGCAATATTCGCTATTGATGATATAGGGCAGCTTTGGGTGTTTTTTACTCGGTTGTTCCCGTTTTTCGGTCAAGGCGTATGGTCGATATTTAGGTATGACTACCTAAAATACTTAAACTTATTTTATCCGTTTTTTATCGCAGGTATATTGTTCTCGACAAGATTGCCGTTTCGTATTTTGAAACGAATTAAAAGCCGTGTTGTTATATGCCTGCTGTTATCGGTGATTTTCTGTGCAAGTGTATATTGTATGTACCGTGGCTTTGATGATCCGTTTTTATATTTTAGATTTTGAGAGGTAAAGAAAATGAAAAAGTCAAATTTAGTTACTCTTTTGTCCTTATGTTTTTTAGTTGTTGCTGTTATACTGTTTATGTTTTTTTGGAAAACCCCATCTTCAAGCTCCGGCACAGAAACCGACAACAATTCGGTAACGCAAAACGATATTATATTGCCTCCCAAAGACACCTTAGAAGATACAAACTCTACGCAAACAGAGGGTGGTTACGAAGCGAGTACATCTATAACAGAAACATCAACGACGGAAAATATAACAACGCAACCAAACAGCGATATTTCTATGGATGATGCTCTGTTCATCGGTGATTCAAGGACAGTGGGACTTATGGAGTATGCAGGTATCGATGGAGCAGACTATTTTTGCACGGTAGGAATGAGTGTTTACAACATTCATAAAAAGCCTGTTTCTGTTCCCAATGTCGGCAAGGTGACTTTGACGGAGTTGCTGAATAGCAAAAAGTATGGTAAAATATATATAATGCTCGGCATCAATGAAGTGGGATACAAATTTAGCAACACCATCGAAAAATACAGTGAGTTGATTGAATTTGTTAAAAGCAAACAATCCGATGCTGTTATTTTCATACAAGCAAATCTGCACGTTACGAAAAGTCGTTCGGATAGCGATAAGGTGGTAAACAATACTGCTATTAACGGGTTAAATGCAGAATTGGCAAAACTCGCTGACGGAAAAAGCAAATTTTATCTTGATGCCAATATTCTGTTCGATGATAAAACAGGCGGACTATCTTCCGACAAATCGGAGGACAGCACACATCTTTATGCTAAATATTACAGTGAGTGGGGCAAATGGATCATAAGACAAACGGCTTCACTAATCGGGGAGGGATGATTTTGACCGACAAAGACGCATTTTGCGAACATATACGGCTTTGTGAAAACGCAATGTATTCTTTGGCTTTTTCTATTGTCAGGAACGGTTCAGATGCGGGCGAAATTATCAGTGAATCCATATACCGAGCCTATAAAAATTTAGACACACTAAAAAACGAAAATTCTTTTAAGCCGTGGATATTGCGTATTGTTCATAATACAGCAGTTGAAATGATCCGCAAAAATTCAAAAATTATACCTATGGAAGAAACACCGGACATTCCCGATGACAGTCCCGAAAACGACATAACTACAAGTCTTACAGTTCGTGAGGCTGTGAATAGCCTTAAACAACCCTATCGTACAGTTGTTGTGCTGTTTTACTATGAAAATCTTTCGGTATCAAAAATCGCACAAATTACAAACACGAATGTGGTTGCTGTAAAAAAGCAGCTTTCTCGTGCCCGAAAGATGCTGCGAGAAATTTTGAAGGAGGATTTTAACGGATGAATGATTTTGATAAGTATATAAAAAGCAAAGCGGCACAAGAACAGACAGAAATTCCTGATTCTGTGAAAAACCGTATAGAACAAACGCTTGCCGACTTGCCCGAAAAGAAACCCGTTATAAAACAAATTCGCATATTACCCCGTATTGCGGCGGCAGCAGCATGCTTTATTTTTATAACACTTTTCTTATTGCCTAATGTGAGCGTAGCATACGCACAGGCTCTGGAGCAAATTCCCGTAATCGGTGATATTGTTCAGGTAGTAACTATCCGTAATTATTTCTATGCTGACGATAAACACGAAATGGGTATTGATGTACCGCAAATAGAGGGTGAGGATAGCGAAGCTGTTGATTATATAAACAAAGATGTCAGCGAGCTTACAACTGCTCTTGTAAATCAGTTTTATAAAGACCTTGAAATTACTGGGAATAATGGCTATGGCTCTATCCACGTTGATTATGAAGCGACAACGAATACAGATCGTTGGTTTACGCTCAAATTATCTGTAAGTGAAACGGCGGCAAGCAGTAATACTTATTTTGAATTTTATCATATTGATAAAAAGCAAGGAAAGATAGTCGAGCTTGGCGACCTGTTCAATACCGATAAATTTTCCGATATTCTTGTGGCAGAAATCAAAATGCAAATGCAAGAGCAAATGGCAAACGATGAAAATATCTCATATTGGATAAATAATAGTGGGATAGGCGAAGAATTTGCAACTGTCAGTGCAGACCATAATTTCTATTGGAATGAAAACGGCGATTTAGTAATTATCTTTGATGAATACGAGGTTGGTCCCGGCTCAATGGGAACTCCCGAATTTGTTATAGATAGAGATGTCATTAAGGATATTTTAAAATCGGAGTTTAAAGACATTATTTTATAATGTGGAGGTTATTTCTTTTACAAAATCTATTGAAAAAACGACAATTAGCGTGTATAATATCATTGTTGGCGTGACAACACGATGACAACAAAAATCTTGATAGTCCGTATTTTGCGGATAATCTGAACACTCCCGATAATGTGTGCAAAAATACCCATACAAAATTGTTTAAGTTACAGTTTTCGGGAGCGAGTGGGAATAATGACATTCAAGCCGAAAGTCCTTTATTTGCGGGATTTTCGGCTTATCTTTTGACCGTTGTGATACATACTTGATACACAGAGTGTGATGAATTTTTGTGTTTTGCACACTGTATGTAAGTGATACTCAAAAACTTTCTTGTTTGCTAAATTAAATTTCGTTTTATAATTAATATAGCAGGTTTGACATACCGTTAAAAAGAGTATATAATGTTTTAAAGTAAACAACACTCTTAATAGGTTTTAATTTTGAAATAAAGTGGTGATTAGGTGTGCATCGAAATCAAGTGTGAAAAAATGCAAAAAGGCTGGAAGTTTTTCGACATAATGCATAAAGACAGGAGCGTTGCCCGAATTTATGAAGACGGCAGATGTACCATAAATTATCCTTCATTTATGCCGTATAATCTTTTTCTTGAGACGTCGGATGATTTTGACAGTAGGATAAATAATCTCAATAATTTCTATCATTGGTGTTCGACAAGAGTTATTACAGCTGATCGAACATATGCCAATGAGATTTTCAATGCTATAAGTTCAAATCAGACTTTTACAGATAAATATAGGGCTTTGATATCTCTTTCATATCACTGCTTAACCCTTACAGATGTGTTCTGGGTTAAGGCTTCCGATGAGCAAATAACCTT
>JAXJVX010000002.1:0-6132 GCA_036308305.1 Acutalibacteraceae bacterium
TATACAACGGGGTCAGACACCGAATCATTCAACATTGATCACAGACCATAACATAAAAAAATAGAGGTCGGCAATATTCGCCGACCTCTATTTTTTTTGCCATAACGGTTTACCCGTATGCGCATATCGTGTACGGGTAAACCGTTATGTTATAGATTTAGTGTAATATGTTGACAAACATTTTCGGGTATGGTATAATAGAAAATGAAAAAGAGGCTCGTCTGAGCGAGGGTAAATAGTGTTTAGGCTCAGAGCGTTCCGGGAAATTGCCGGAGGTACATTATTTTATAATGTAGAAGCCGTTTAGGTTTGATACACCTATATGATACATGGGCTTGTCATAGTAACCTTGTGAATTGAAAAATGTATCATTGACCTTTGTGTAAGTAATCTTTTGAAAGCACATTGTAAGCAAACGTATCGTTGAATGTAGCCGGACATACTGACAAATTGCCGGAGAGATGCTGTACTCTACAAAAAGCCGACAGAACCTTAACTGCCGTAGAAAGTGATTAAAATAATAAATAAGGCTGCACACATAAGCAAGAAGAAAAAGTGTCGGAATTTAATTCCAAACCGGTCACACATAAGACCTTAAAAAGTGTATTTTGCTGAATGCAGAGAATTTAATTCTTGCAGGAGGCGGCTTTAGCTTTAACACCATTTGAACATCAGAGAAAGGAGGTTTTTCTGATGGGAAGAAAAAACAAAGCTTATTCTAAAACTCTTCATCAGCAAGCATACGATAAATTGACAAGTATGCAAGCCTTTGGCGAAAGCAAAAAAGAGGCTATGAAGAACGGAACGGAGAAAGACAAAATATTTTCCTTTAACACCTACAAGAGTTATTGGAAACATATAAAATATTTTATTAAGTACGTGCAGGAAACCGATCTGAAATGCACAACATTAAAAAGTGCAAAAAAATATGTAAATGAGTGGTTGCAGAAAAGAGAGGCAGAGGGGTTGTCAGCTTCGACAATGCACCTTGAGGCGAAAGCGTTGGGTAAGCTCTATGGCATTAGTCCCGATGATGAAAATTATTATCAGCCTCCGAAACGACACAGGGAAGATATAAAGAGGAGCAGAGGAACGGCAAAGAGAGACCATCATTTTTCAGAAAAAAACAATGATGAGCTTGTGAAATTCTGTAAGGGAACAGGCTTGAGGAGATGTGAGCTGTCCTCGATTAAGGGTGGGGATATAATAACCAAAACCGAAATCGAGGCGGAAATAACAAAGCTGGAGAGCATACCAGAGGACAAGCGAACGGCCGCCGATGAGAAGCAGTTAGGAATTTTGAAAGATACAAGATACTTTGAGGAAGAATATTATGTGCATATCCGAAAAGGTATAGGCAAGGGTGGCAGAGAACGATATAGCCCGATTATCGGAGAACATCAGAAGCAGATTGCCGACAGAATTATAAAAACACCGGAAGAAAAAAAGGTGTGGGAGCATATACACGGAGCTGCCGACATACACGGTTACAGAGCCGAGTATGCAACTGCGGTGTATAAAGCTCATGCAAGGGATATTAAAGATATTCCGTATGATAAAATTAACAAGGGAACAGGAAGAAAATATCAAAGTGATGTTTACACCTGCAGAAAGGACGAGGTAAAGAGAAAACTTGATAGAGCTGCGATGACAATGTGCAGTAAAGCTCTCGGACATAATAGAGCAGAAGTTTTTGCTACAAATTACCTTAGAGGATTGTAAGGGGGTGCGGAAATGTCTGAATATGTTAAAAAAACACCCTTTGGCGGATATAAAGAAGTGCAAGGGGGATATTCAAGCTCTGAATGGGAATATGTGATATTAACCAGGAAAGAATATAACAACCAAGAAACAGAATTAAGGGTAGCAAAAGCCGGGAAAAGTGAAGCAGAAGAAAAAGCCCGAAAAAATATAGATAGAGCAAATGTTGAAGCAAAAAGAGAAATAAATGAGGCATACAAAGCTGCTGATGAGCAAGTGGAAAAGATTAAACAGGAGCTTGCTGCAGCAAATGCTGAAATCGAATACCAACGTGGGCTGAATGAAAATCTTTTGAGAATTAACCGGGAACGTGCGAACGCCGACAGAAAATTAAAACCAAAAAAGGAGCATACAGGGTATGTTGTATGCTCTTCATCAGAAAAAGATTATACTTTCAGAATAAACAGAAAAAACCATAAAATTGTTTTATGGGAGACGGTTCTGCAGAGTCCGTACACGATAGATTTTACAGAGGAACAGGCAAGAAAGCAGATAATTGATGAATTATTTGTAAAAGATGAAAACGGACAATTTTTTATTTCAAAAATAGGAATTACTGCCGGTTATTCAAACGGCTATGCTGCTATGATAGAAGATAATGAATGGTCAAAAATTCATAAAAAATACAATGTTATGCTTGAAAGAAAGTTAAGAATGAATTTTCGATTGGGATATTGGGAAATAGCCTTTTATCACACAAAACCGTTATCTTGCGTTCCGAAAGATATGCGTATGTGTTGATGGTTGCCAGAGGCTCAAAAACGGCTCTTAAATCGTTTTTAAGGCGATCGTGTGGGGTTTTATATTAAACAGGCTTAAAACGAACAAAAGCGGCCTGTAACAGCCGCTTTTGTTTCTAAATTTGTTCGATTTCTGAAAACACAACATTTATTACCTTTGTCAAAATCTCCTTTGGGAGCTGCTCCACAACCGTGTGCGGTCTTGCATTAAGATCTAATGCCTTGACGTGTTCACATAAAATAACACCGGTTGTCTGCGTTCTGTTATCTAAAGGGATATGCAAAGGGAATTTATTGTTTGTGTTTGTTATGGGGCAAATTATAGCAAGATTGGTTTTCTGATTGAAAAAATCATTGCTTACTACTACTGCCGGGCGGTAGCCAGCTTGTTCGTGTCCTTTTTGGGGATCAAAGCTGACTTTTATAATATCTCCTTGACTTACCATACTTCTTCTCCTACCGGCTGTCCCCAATCCATTTCAACCGGAACATATTCGCCGTCAAAATTAGCAAAAAGTTCCATGATGTTTTTTCTTGGCTCTGCTTTTTCAATTATGATTTTGTTTTTGTCGGCGCTTAATACAAGCTGCTCATCGTCACTCCATTGAACTGCATCGAGCAGAAACTTTGGGATTCTGATCCCTTGACTATTGCCCCACTTCTGAATGGTTGTTGTCATTTAGAACACCTCCATTATTAGTATATACATAGTATATCCGATTTTTGCGGATTTGTCAATGGTATTTTATAGATTTATAAAAAATATTTTTGTGGGGATAATAAAATTTATCACAATATATTGTATTTTGAGAAAATTTATGGTATTATAAAAGTGCTGAAAAAATTCATTGATAATATATGCCCCGTATAGCCCTTTAGGGCTACTAAAAAAAATAAAAAAATATTTTTTATAAATCTATGGAAAAAGTCGGAGAGGAATATGGGGGTGAGCGTAACCTGTGGTAAGGGTGCGTAAACTCCAGCGGAGTTTTCCACGCTTTCCATAGGTGGAGCGAGGGGGAAAAGGGAGAGGTGACTTTTTCTTTAAGGGAGCGTAAGCGACCGCTTTTTTGCTCTCCCTTTTCCCCCTTTATTGTTGGGAGGTGTTTTTATGCTGTCTGATAGGTCTGAATTGTTAAAACAACAAAGATTTTTATATATAAATAAAAATGCGTTGCTTAATCAGTTTTATGAGCAGATTGAGCCGTATGATTTTTATAGATACATATTTCCTGAAGGAGCTTTTGAGCGAAAAGGACACTATGAAGATAATAAACCTAATGCTATTGCTGTGACGATTGAAAAAAAGTATAAAGAAAACGGTATTGCGGTTGAGCTTAAAAGAAATGGTAAAGGGAAAAGATATACAATTACGGATAATCTCGAAGAGTTGAATGAGCTTAACAAGTCTGAATTTACTATTATGTCTCCAATTTCGTATTACGGAAAACAGCGAAATGCTAAAAACGCTCGGTATTTGTATGCTTTGGTGTTTGACCTTGATGGTGTAGATATGCCGCAGCTCCGGGACGTGCTTCATCAGATGGATAAAGATATTTTGCCAAAGGCTACCTTTGTCGTAAATAGTGGTACCGGGTTGCATTTATATTATGTTTTGGATGAGCCTGTTCCTATGTATCCGCAAAATCAGTTGTATATGAAAGAGTTGAAATATGCTTTGACTCGGCAGATATGGAATAGGTTTACTTCTACGATTAAAGAACCGCAAATGCAGGGAATAATGCAGGGTTTCAGAGTGATTGGAACGTGTACCAAACTGGGAGAAAAATACCCTGTTGTTGCTTATTCGGTTGGAGATAGAATTTCTTTAGATGAACTTTTAACTTTTATTCCTGATTCAAACGGAGAACAGCAGCACGTTAAAAGTATTATGATGAAAAGCCGGTTATCAATCGAGGAGGCAAAAGAAAAATATCCTGATTGGTATGAAAAGCGGATAGTAAGAAAAGAGCGCCGGGGCAGATGGACTATAAAAAGAGATTTATATGATTGGTGGCTTAATCGAATTAAAACTGAAATAAAAGTCGGTCATAGATTTTATGGTATAATGACATTGGCTATATATGCAAAAAAATGTTGTATCGAAGAAGGCGAGCTGATGAGGGATGCTTATTCTCTTTTAGAAGTTTATGACGATATGAGTATTGAGGATATAAACCGATTTACCGAAGATGATGTAAAATGTGCTTTGGAAATGTATAATGAGGACTATGTTACATTCCCAAGAGATGATATTGCAAAATTGTCCGGTCTGCAGATTGAAAAAAATAAAAGAAACGGCAGAAAACAGGCTGAACACGTTAAGCTGATGAATTTTGTGCGTGATGAAATAAATGGCAATGTGAATTGGAGAGCTGGGAACGGCAGAAAAAGTAAAAAGAATGTTATAATGGAGTATATGAGAGAAAATCCGGGTATAACAAAAAAGGCAGCAATAGCAAGAGCTGTGGGAGCAGATAGAAATACGGTTATTAAATACTATGATGAAATAGTTGCCGAGCTGCAGCAGGAACGTCTGCGAGCCGAGCGCTTGGAACAGCTTGAGCGTGACGGTCATATTGCAGTTAAAATAACACCGTCACAGAAATTAAGCGATTATATTTTAGGTGAATTAAAAAAATAAAATAATATTAGGAGTGTGTGTTATGGCTCATCTTACGGTTGGTATGCGATTAGAGGGGACAAAGGGAAGCATTGTAAAGTCTATGGAGTATATGCAAATGCACGGTATTAAATTTATTCAATCCAAAGGTTTTTATGGAGAAGATGAGGGAAAAGAAAAAGTAAGAGTATATACAACGGCTCTGATAGACTTCCCTCAAGATGGAGATGAATTTCTTAAAGATATTGCAAGAATAAATGCCGGTGAAAATATAAATAGTGATGAGTCAGAGGAATAGGTGTAATTATGAGTAAAACTGTAAAACAAATTGCTGATGAACTTGGTGTATCAAAGCAAGCTGTTCATCAAAAAAGAAAGAGTAAGGAACTGTCAACAGCTTTACAGCCGTTTACGTCAACGGTTGACGGTGTCGTTTACATATCAGTTGACGGTGAAAATCTTATAAAACAGGCATTTTTGAAAAATGACCGTAAACAAGTTGATGATAAGTTGTCGTCAACGGTTGACGGTTCGTTTACACCCTCGTTTACACCTCCGGAGGATAGCGAAGTAGTATTTTTAAGGGGGCAAGTGGAGAAGTTGCAGGCGGAGCTTGAAAAAGAAAGAGAGCATAACCGGGAAAAAGATAAACAGCTTCTTGAAACATTAAATAAATTAGCAGAAAGTCAAGCGGCCTTGTCTGCCGGACAAGCTGCAGATAAACAAAAGGCTTTGGCTGAAAAAATAATTGAGGGCAATAAGCAGCTCTCTGATGAGGCGCTTGCTTCAGAAAAATCGCAACATTTTCTCAGAAAGATTTTTTGTCGAAAAAAGAAATAATAAAATATTGGTTAATTTTTCTAAAACTATTGCTATTACATAAGATATATGAGATAATAAAATCAGATTATTTAATGCTTTCTTTTCAGATGCAGATGTGTTATAATTACTACATTTCCAAAAAGGAGTTAAAAAATATGCGGCAAGGTATTCTTAAATAAAACTATA
>JAXJVX010000003.1:0-12207 GCA_036308305.1 Acutalibacteraceae bacterium
GGTCTTCCCTGAAACTCCTTACGAATCCTACGAAGCTCACTGATAAACTTTCTAGACTTACAAATTGTGAGATATGCTTCATTGATCTCCTGCATAGCGATTTTCAGATCATCTGAAATATACGCTCCACCATATTTGCCGAAATAGCCGGCTTTATCAGGGTAATTTTTAAAATAAGTATCAAATTCAACACCGTTATAATTCACATTATACCTCCATTGATAATTTTAACTTCAACATTTATTGCTAGTATTTTAACATATAGCGTTATATGTGTCAAGTCTTTTAAAATATGCATTTTTTTATGAAATTATCTTGACTTTATTTGCATTAATATATATACTTTTAATGATATATAATTCAATATAAGGAGTTATTGCAATATGATTATTGATACCGGTAAAACAGTTATGGGGCAAAAAATTTTTGACCTTGAAAAGAAGCCTGTTAAAGGGTTTGCTGAAATATGCCGTCACGCTGCTGCTGACGGCGCAGTACTCTTGAAAAATGACAACAATGTGCTTCCTTTACAAAAAGGCGAAAGAGTATCTGTATTTGGCAGAATTGCTTCTACATATTATAAAAGCGGCACCGGCTCGGGCGGTATGGTAAATGTTGAGTATGTAACGGATATCATATCATCTCTAAAAAGCAGTGGCAAAGTTGAAGTCAATGATGAGCTTTGCAGAATATACGATAACTTTATTAAAGAACATCCCTTTGATTGCGGCATAGGCTGGGCGCAGGAGCCGTGGAGTCAGGCTGAAATGCCGCTTTCAGATGATATTGTAAAAAATGCAAGAAAATTCTCAGAAAAGGCCATTATAGTTATCGGCAGAACCGCCGGCGAGGATAAGGACAATCACCTTGAACCGGGCAGTTTTCTTTTAACTGATACTGAAAAGGATATGATAAAGAAGGTCTCTGAAGCATTTGAGCAAACATGCGTTGTTGTAAATGCTGGTAATGTAATTGACACCTCCTTTATAGATGAATTCAAAATCGACAGTCTTTTGTATGTGTGGCACGGTGGCCAGGAAGGCGGCAATGCAGCTGCAGATGTGCTTTGCGGCGATGTTAACCCGTCTGGTCGTCTCTCTGATACTGTTGCTTACGATATTACTGATTATCCGTCAAATGACAACTTCGGTGCAATTGAGGAAAATAAATATGTAGAAGATATTTATGTTGGCTATCGTTATTTTGAAACCTTTGCAAAAGAAAAAGTACGCTATCCGTTTGGATTCGGACTTTCTTACACAGAGTTTGAAACAGTTGTTGACTCATGCGTCGAAAATGAAGGCATGATATCAATAACCGCAACAGTAAAAAACATCGGCAAATTTGCAGGTCGTCAGGTAGTTCAGGTATATTACAGCGCTCCTCAAGGAAAGCTCGGAAAGCCTGCTAAAGCTCTTGCTGCCTTCAAAAAGACCGGAATTATTGATCCGGGCGATACAGCATCTGTTACAATTGAATTCAGCATCAAATCAATGGCTTCATATGATGACAGCGGTGTTTCCGGTCATAAGAGCTCATATGTTCTTGAAAACGGAGTTTATACCGTTTATGTTGGTGATAATGTCCGTGATGCTAAAGAGGTCTTTACACTTGGAATTGAAGAAACGATTGTTGTTGAACAATTGAGCGAAGCTATGGCACCGGTTAAGGATTTCAACAGAATCAAGCCGTTATACAATGAAAATGGCAAAGTGGAAATTACATATGAGCCTGTCCCGAAACGCACAGTTGATCTATACAAGCGCATTGAGGATGCCCGTCCTGCTGAGATTGCGTACACCGGAAATAAGGGCTATAAGTTGGTTGATGTTGCCGACGGGAAATGTACGATTGACGAGTTTGTTGCGCAGATGACTGATTTCGATCTCGCATGTATTGCAAGAGGCGAAGGAATGAACTCGCCAAAGGTAACGCCTGGTACCGGCTGTGCATTCGGCGGCGTTTCAGATGCATTACTAGACTTTGGCATCCCCGTTTGCTGTGGCTCTGATGGACCGAGCGGTCTGCGTCTTGATTCGGGCGCCAAGGCTACTTCTACACCTATCGGCACGCTTCTCGCCTGCACATGGGATACTGAACTGGTTGAGAAGCTTTATACATATGAGGGTATGGAGCTGTTTGCATATAGTGTTGATACTTTATTAGGACCAGGAATGAATATCCACCGTCATCCGCTGAACGGCAGAAATTTTGAGTATTTCTCCGAGGATCCATATCTCACCGGTATGATGGGCGCTGCAATTTCAAGAGGTATTGCTAAATCCGGTCCGACAGCAACTATCAAGCATTTCATTGCAAATAATCAGGAAATAAGCCGTTCACACGGTGACTCTGTAATTTCAGAGCGAGCTATTCGTGAGATATATCTCCGAGGATTTGAGATCGCAGTCAAAGAAGGCGGTGCGACCGCAATTATGACTACATACAATCCTACAAATGGCTTCTGGAATGCCTCTAACTATGATCTTAACACAACAATTCTCCGTGATGAATGGGGTTATACCGGTTTTGTTATGACCGATTGGTGGGCAAAGAGCAATATTGAGGGCGAAGAAGGAACTACATCTAATCTTAAAGCAATGGTTCGTGCCCAGAATGATATCTATATGGTTTGCAGAAGCGCTGTTGACAATAAAGACAACATTATGGAAGGTCTTAAGGAAGGCTTTATCACAAAAGGCGAATTACAGCGAAATGCTAAAAACATACTGAACTATATCCTGCACTCCCCTGCGTTTGAGCGTTTTGTTCTCGGCGGATGCGTTCGTCCGTATTTTGATTCAATTGATGACAGCGAGATGGAAACTCTCGTTAGCAAAAGTAATTTTGCTGCAGATGATGCGCTTGTTATTGAACTGGAGGAGAAATGTGAGCTTGTTATAAAAACAACATTGTGTTCTTCTTTACATGAGCTTTCACAATCTTCAATCATATGTAAGGCAGATGGAATGGATGTCGCTTATTTCTCTATCAACGGAGGAGACAATATAACGCAAAAGCGTGTATTTGAGCTTGATGCCGGAAAGCATACCATCACACTTGAGTTTGAAGAATCAACTTCAGTACTTGAAATAGAGCTCAAAAAATAAGACGTTAAAAAGCGGTGTTGATCTTGTAAGTTCAACACCGCTTTTAAATTTAAAATAATGGCTCAAATACTCGTAGGATAGAATCAAACACTCTTGCAAATATATTCTTATTCAAATCATCAATACTTACTTTATGTGATTTTTCGATAGTAAGTAGTGTGTCGTTCTTCACATCAAGTACAGCAGGGCATCTGTACATATATGTTGCACATTCAAAATGAAGATATAAGCTCCGATAATCCATATTAATAGAACCTACAACAGCAACTTCATCATCGCATACCATACTTTTGGCATGCAGAAAGCCGGGCGTGTACTCATATATCTTAACACCATTATCAAGCAGATCCTTATAATTTGCACGGGTAAGACGATATACTATTTTCTTATCGGGAATGCCCGGAGTAACAATTCTTACATCTACACCTCGCTTTGAAGCAAGACAGATCGCAGAGCGCAGTTCGTTATCAAGAATCAAATATGGAGTAAAAATGTAAGCATATCGGTTCGCTCGTGAAAGCAGTTCGATATAAACATTCTCACCCAATGGTTCATTATCCACAGGGGTATCTGAATATGGTTGAACAAACCCTTGTGCTTCTTTAGGAATAGCATTTAATGAAGGGCGAAATTGTGTAACTTCGGTATCAGTTTTGTAATACGAATTCCACATTTCCAAAAACATCGCCGTAAAGCTCCACACAGCACTTCCGCACAGACGCACACCTGTGTCCTTCCAATGTCCGTACGGTGAATTATGATTTATATATTCATCAGCAAGGTTAATACCTCCGTTATAAGCAACATTACCATCGATAACCATTATCTTTCGGTGATCACGATTGTTCATTCTCATAGCAACAAGCGGCACAACACTATTAAATGCAAAGCATTTTATATTCTCATTTAACGCTTCGAGCTTCTTTTCGTATTTAGGCGGCAATAGTGCGATATTTCCCATATCATCAAATATTATGCGAACATCAACGCCTTGCTTTGCTTTTTCGACTAGGATGTCAAGAATGGAATTCCACATTATGCCTTCGCTGATGATAAAATACTCAAGAAAAATAAAATGCTCTGCTGATTTCAAATCCTCAAGCATGCTGCTGAACATATCTTCACCAATAGAAAAATACTTTACATCGGTATTTTTATAAACAGGATAATTTGATGCAGCATAGATATATTGTGAAGTATTGGCTGCTCGCTGTGATTCAACACGAAGCTCTTTTTCAGCGCATTCATCCTGTAAAATATCACCTATCACCTTGCGCTTTGACTCGTTGATCACAAGCCGCATTTTCTTAGTCGGTTTATTCTGACCGAATAACACATAAAATAACACACCGAATACAGGTAAAAAAGCAATAAGCAATATCCAACCTATTTTAAAGCTGGAATTGCTTTGTCTGTTTATAATATACAGCACACAAACAAAGCTGAGAAGACTTACTCCGTAGGTAATGAAAATGCTTCTTGTATAAAGCTTGAATATAAGCACCGCAAACCAAAATATCTGAAACACAAGCAAAAGTGCGGTCACAATGATTCTGTCATATATCAACTTTTTATACTTCTTTTCCATTAAATCTCCTCCTTTATTTTTGAGTATTGTAGCATACAAATGTAAATAATTCTACAATATTTTATAAAAAACTCTTGACAATTGAAAATATAAGAATATAATAATAACAGTTGAACAATTATTCAACCGTTATATTTAAAGCGAGGTGTAAATTAATGAGTAATGAATTCTGCGATTGCAATGTAATTCATATGGAATCGGTCGAACACGCAAGAGAGCATATGCCCGAAGATGACATTATCTATGATTTGTCTGACCTGTTCAAGATATTCGGCGACAGTACAAGATTAAAAATACTGTGTGCATTAAGCAGCAACGAAATGTGTGTATGCGATATCGCAAACCTAATCAATATGACAAAATCATCTGTGTCGCATCAGTTGCGTGTTTTAAAGCAATCAAGGCTTGTAAAATACCGTAAAGAAGGCAAAAGCACATACTATTCCCTTGCCGATTCTCATGTAACACATATTATTGATCAAGGTATTGAGCATATTTCGGAGTGATCGTTATGGAAAGAAAATATTATTTGAGTGATTTAGATTGTGCACATTGTGCAGAAAAAATAAGAGTGGCTGTTGAAAAGCTGAATTTTGTTGATAGATCAGAGATGAATTTCACTTTAAAAACCCTTAAAGTAACCTATAAGGAATATAACAAGAACAATGAAAATAATGTTATCAACACGGTTGTTTCTATTGAGCCGGATGTAACCGTTACTTATGAAAAAAACGATGAAAAATCAGGCATTGATAAAACTGATATAATAATATCGGTCATAGGAATTATTGTATTTGTACTTTCATATCTGCCGGTGTTGTCAGGTATTAATTTCTGGATGCAGCTCATCGGATGTGTTGCAGTAAGCAGTAAGTGTATCATTAATGTTTTTAAAAAGCTCAAAAATTTTGATTTCTTTGATGAAAATCTACTTATGCTAATTGCATGTATAGGTGCATTTATTATTGGTGAACGTATTGAAGCATTGGGGGTTATGGTTTTCTATAAGGTGGGTGAGACTGCTCAGGACATGGCGGTTGCTAAATCAAGAAGATCAATTACATCTCTTATGAATATTAAGCCCGATAATGCGCGCGTAATTCGTGAAGGTAAAGAAATTATAGTACCCCCTGAACAGGTAGAGATAGGTGAGCAAATAAGGATCCTTGCAGGTGAAAAAATACCGCTTGACGGCATTATTTCCGGCGGAGCTACCAGTCTTGATACAGCCGCTCTTACCGGAGAATCAGTTCCTATGGAGAAATCAGTGGGCGATGAGGTGTTATCCGGCAGTATAAATGTCGGAGGCGTTATCACGGTAATTGTTCAGAAGCATTACAGAGAAAGTACAGTAGCACGAATACTCGAGCTTGTTGAGAACTCATCATCACAAAAAGCAGAACCCGAAAAATTTATTACTAAATTTGCAAGAATATACACCCCGTGCGTTGTTTTAGCTGCATTCCTACTTGGTGTAATTGGAACATTAATAACACGACAACCATCTGTTTGGATTTACAGAGCACTCACCTTTCTTGTAGTATCCTGCCCGTGTGCGCTTGTTTTATCTATACCGCTTTCGTATTTTTGCGCCATCGGTTCTGCCGCTAAACAAGGTATTTTGATCAAAGGTGGTAACTATGTTGAGCATTTGAATCGAATAGATGCTGTTGTTTTTGATAAAACAGGAACCCTCACAACCGGTGAATTCAAAGTAAACAAAGTGTATCCTGAAAACAACTTCACTGATAGCGATGTATTGTTCTATGCTGCTGTTGCTGAAAGCTGCTCAAATCATCCTATAGCAAAGTCAATAGTTGCGGCGAACGATCGATTTATAGATGCAAGTAAAGTCAATAACTCACATGAGACGGTATCCGGCGGTGTATTTGCAGAATATGAGGGTAAAACCATTATCGTTGGCTCAAACAGATTTTTGAACCAAAATAACATTAACTGCAAAGCAAACGGAATGATAGCTGTCGGAATCAACGGCGAGCTTGCAGGCTATATTGAAATTACAGATAAGTTAAAATCAGGCACCGATACACTGATATACGAGTTATCAAGGCTAAATATCAGCAAAACCTATATGCTGACCGGTGACAACGAAAGATCTGCAGAAGCTGTAAGTAAAGCTGTTGGTATAAATAATCATTACTCCTCCCTGCTCCCTGACAACAAGCTAGAGATAATGAAAAAAATACAAAGCAATCATAAGACGGTTTTTGTTGGTGACGGAATTAATGATGCTCCCGTACTTATCAGTGCTGATATTGGAATAGCAATGGGTGGCATAGGTTCAGACAGTGCTATTGAAGCTGCAGATATAGTTCTTATGAATGATGATGTTGGTAAAGTGCCGTCAGTCATTAAGTTGGCAAAAAGAACACACTCAATTGTTGTACAAAATATTATAATTGCACTCGGTATAAAATTGCTGGTACTGATACTTAGCGCAATAGGTCTTGCTCCTATGTGGATAGCTGTCTTTGCAGATGTTGGAGTTGCACTGATATGTGTTCTGAACTCGATGAGATTATTAAAAGATAAATTCTGACTTTACAAAACCATCGGCATATGTTATACTATATTTTAGAATTTTACAAGGAGAATGATATTAATGAGCGAAGTTAAAGAGTATCTGACATATAAGGGTAAACCGCTTGTTCGCTGCAAAGATACCATCTACTACGGCAATATGTCTGACGAATATGTTATCAAGCTTGATATTATTGAGTCTGAAAAAAGCGGCGATATCAGTACCGCAAAAAAAGTTGCTGTATATCTTATGCGTACTGACAACAGTCTTGCTGCTGATAAGCGCATTATTAAAAAGAGCGAGAAAAACGGATTATACGAGGCTATGGATATAGGCTCAATCTGGCTTTCAAGACAGCTTGGTGAATAAGTAAAACTGAAACAAAAATGAGATGTCAAAATGACATCTCATTTTATTTTCATATGGCATTAATATCAATTTGTCCGTCTTTTACTGTTGCCGCGAAACCCTTAGGCGGATTTTCAAACTGTTCAACCATTATTCCCGTGATCTTGTCCTCAACTTTTCTGCGGATAGCATTACGCAATTCTCTTGCACCTCTGGGCTTGTTTTCTGCAGACTTTGCAAGAATCTCAAGAACTTCATCGGTATATTTAAGCTCTATACCTCGGCTATTTAGAGGTTGCTCAATATCTTTAAGCATAAGTGCAGCAATTTTAACTAGTGATTCAAACTGTAAAGGCTTAAACACGACAATCTCATCAACACGGCCTAAAAATTCGGGACGAAGCAGTTGTTCAAGTGCTTTATGTGCTTTGTCGGCTGCCATTTCTGAGCCTGACTTTCCAAAGCCCATAATATTTTCTTTATTCTCCGATCCTGCATTTGAAGTCATTACAATTATAGTATTCTCAAAATTGACAACTCTGCCGTGGGCATCAGTCACTCTGCCGTCATCAAGGATTTGAAGAAGTATATTAAGAACGTCGGGATGAGCTTTTTCAATCTCATCGAAAAGGAGTACTGAATAAGGCTTTCTGCGTACTTTCTCTGTTAACTGACCTGCCTCATCATAACCAACATATCCGGGAGGAGCACCGATAATGCGCGATACAGAATGTTTTTCCATAAACTCGGACATATCAAGACGAATAAGAGTTTCAGGCGTGTCAAACAGCTCATTTGCAAGGACTTTAACAACCTCTGTCTTACCAACGCCGGTAGGTCCTACAAATATGAAGGAAGCGGGACGACGCTTTACATTTATCTGTACGCGCGAACGACGCACAGCATTAGAAATGACCTCTATTGCCTCATCCTGACCGATTATCTTACAATGCATTGCATCAGAAAGATTAACAAGCTTACGCAAATCGTTCGCCTGAATTTTTGCCGCAGGAATACCGGTCCAAAGTTGTATAACATGGGCAATATCTTCAAATTCCACATTTGTCTTGAGATCATCTTCACTGATTCCCTCAATACTATCAAGCTCTTTGGCAAGCTCTGATTTCACAATAGCAAGCTTTTCATAATCAATGGTTTCAGCAGTTTCAATATCTTCACGCTCTGCTGATAAACGCTTAATGTTTATCATAGCCTTTGCAAAATTATCAGCATTTACATTTCGTAGTCCGGCACAAGCACAAGCCTCATCAAGAAGATCGATAGCCTTATCGGGCATAAATCTATCATTGATATAACGCTCTGATAGTTCAACAGCTTGGCGAAGTATATAGTCACTTACTTTTACATTATGATGTTCTTCATAATAGCTTTTAACCCCTTTAAGCATTTCAAAGGTCTCGTCAAGCGACGGCTCTTCCACAGTTACCGGCTGAAAACGGCGTTCAAGTGCAGCATCCTTTTCGATGTGCTTTCTGTATTCATTGAATGTAGTGGCACCAATAACCTGTATCTCGCCTCTTGAAAGAGCCGGTTTTAGGATATTAGCAGCATTCATAGTGCCTTCGTTATCTCCTGTGCCGACGAGATTGTGAAGTTCATCAATAAACAGAATAATATTTCCGGCAGTTTTGATTTCTGCTATAAGGCCTTTAACTCTGCTCTCAAACTGACCTCTGAATTGTGTACCAGCAACAAGTGCAGTAAGATCAAGCAAGAGCAACTCCTTCTCCATCATTTTTGCCGGAACATCACCGTTTGCAATACGCAACGCTATGCCCTCGGCAATAGCAGTTTTACCAACACCGGGTTCACCGATAAGGCAAGGGTTATTTTTAGAACGGCGCGACATTATCTGAATAACTCGACTCATTTCACGCTCTCTTCCGATAATGCGGTCAAGTCTGCCTTCTCTTGCAGCAGCCGTGAGGTTAGTGCAATAAGCATTCAAGTGCTTAAAACCACCTGACGGCTTTTTTCTTTTAGGCTCATCCTGCTTAACTTCAGCATCATATGAACCATCCTCATTTTTAGGGGGCGTATTACCGAGCATATTCTTTAAAAACGGCATTGTAGCAGCGCCTCCGGGGATAAACTCGTCAAGCTTTTCGTTTAATGTGGCTTCATTAATTTCTCCGGTCTCCTCGTCAAACACGCCATCCATCATCGTCATAAGATTGTCGTTTATATCATCAAGATTATCATCGGAAATATTCATGCTTGCCAGCATATCATTAATAGGTCCGATGTTGAGTTCTTTTGCACATTTGATACAAAAACCTTCGGGATATGTTTTGTCACCCTCAACACGGGTGATAAACATAACCGCCGGGCGCTTCTTGCATTTACTGCATAATTTCATGTTAGTATGGAATCCTTTCGTCAGTCGTCGTTTTTAATTATTTGTTCTTTTTCAATATCATATTCGCCGCTCTGTATCTCCTTGAAAATAGGATAATAGTTGAACAACGAAAACAAAACACAAATTGCAGCAATTACCTCAGTTACGATAATTGCAAACAGCGGTATTGCCGGACACACGTCTGTTGCAAGCACGACAACAAACATCAAAAACACTATCACTGTGCTTAATTTCCCCCACCATTTTGATTCAGATGGGCGAAGTCCGGCTTTGAAGAGCATTACTGCACCAAGAAGCATTGTAAGCTCTTTAGCAAATATCAAAATCAATATGAAAACTATCTCTATATGACGGATAGCAAGACAAACCACAACAATACCCTGCGTTAATTTATCGGCTATCGGGTCAAGTATCTTACCAAATGTAGAGATCATATTAAATTTTCTAGCTATAAATCCATCAAGTACATCTGAAAAACCGGATGCGAAAAGGACAGCAATTGCATACCAAAAGTGATTGTCAAAATCACAAAGATATGCAACGGCAAAAGCCGGTACAAGCAGTATTCTGATGAAGGAAAGTATATTCGGAATTGTAATTATCTTTTCCGGCTTCATTGGTACACTCATTTTAAACTCCTTTTATTTTTCAAATATTAAAGTTATAAAAAAACTTAAATATAAATGTCGAATCAATAGTTTCATTATTAAATATCAAAAACTCATTTCCGGATATATTCATACACAGCCTTACAATCAGAACTAGAATACATACAGTCAACAAAGCCCGAATGACGCCGAGCAGTGCGCCGAGTGTTTGATTTAGTGTGCGTAACAATGGAACATCAAATATTTTGTTCACTGCAATTGCCAAAAATCTGACTACTATCATAAGCAATACGAACAATATTAAGCTTACACATAGTTTTATTGCAGATTTAACAACAGGAATAATAAGATCACTTATTGCTTTCGCTATATCATCAGCAGTGTTTGATAATGAGCTTGTAAGCTTATCCTGAACAGTATCCTCAGTTATGTTAGCAAGCTTTGCAACATTCTTAACATATTCGGGCAAAGCGCCGAATACATCACTTGCAGTAGTCTCACTTCCGTCCTTGATGTTTTCAGAACCAACAGATACTATTGCCGGGCTGACGTAGTTTTGACATACTGTATCGGAAATCATTTCTCCTGCTGTAAAAGCTATTATCGCCGCCACAACATAACCGACAAGTTCTATAAGCGAACGTACAAAGCCTTTTCTTGCAGCTCGCCAGATAATAAACACAACGATCAGAACAAGCACGATATCAATACAAATTGCAGTAATCATATTAAAACCACCTTAAAATTCGACTTTATCAAGCCTATCGGCATAAAGAATAATGACTTTACCATTCAAAGCCTTGATACCAATAGCACCTTTATCTGTCTGTACCGATTGCTTCAGTTCACCACTGTATGAATATTTCAAAACTTCTGTATCAGACAGAAGATATACACTTCCCTTATCAGCACAAGCAGAAACGATGCTGCAATCAACAGAGAATTTTGCTCTTTCTTTACATCCAGAACTGATAACAGCAACAGTTGTAATTGCTGAGCCTGCATCAGGAGCAAGACATAGCAAGGTATCTGAGCCGAAAAATTCATATCTTTGCAGTTTAAGATCACCAAACAAAAACTCTTTTTGCTCGCCCTTACTATTCAAACGCAGCATTCGACTTTCTGTTATTAAATTTATGTTATTTCCGTTAAAGTTGCACTTATAAACAGCTTCACCATTGTACTTGTTGGTAAAAATCGCATTAACAGATGATATTTTATATACTGATACAGTAGATATCAGCTTTGCATTTTCAGCACCAATCGAAACAACGCATAGCCTTTTTCCGTCGTCACTTAAAGAAACATCGGTAATATAGCCTGAGACGGAATTGAATCTGTAAACAGCGCTATTGTTTTTATTGTAAACTGTTACCTCACAAAGCTCGCTTTCTGATTCGGTAACGATAGCGTATGTACCACTATTACAGATATCTCCGGTTATGATCTTATTTTCAAGTTCATCTTCATATACAGTATCATAGGCACTTTCGATCTTGTATCTGAACGATCCTCGTTCCAAAACCAATGTTCTCATTTCGGAGGTCTTAATTGAAGGATCAGCATAGCCCTGAATACGCGAGTAAATTTCAGCGCCGCTGCTGCTGTAACACTTTATATCGGTTCCGGTA
>JAXJVX010000004.1:0-1258 GCA_036308305.1 Acutalibacteraceae bacterium
AGAATGCAGGAAAAATCTCGATTCTGTCGCAGGTAGTGTTGAACTTGTGGCAACGGGCATTCCTGTCGGACTTTGCGACGGATTGTTTGACGGATTTGAAGGCAAGACTGCACCGTATTTCTTCGGCATCCCTGCTGTAAAGTCCGTACATTACGGTAAAATAATGCCATATGGCTCGCAGAATCATGATGACTTCTGTGTTGTAGACGGTAAAGTTGTCACAAAAACCAATAACTGCGGCGGCATCCTTGGAGGGATTACCAACGGTATGCCGATTGTCTTGACTGTCGATTTCAAGCCTACACCATCAATTTCAAGACCGCAGATGAGTGTTGATATGGCAACGCTTTCACCGTGTGAGCTTGTTATTAAGGGCAGGCATGACCCCTGCGTTGTACCCAGAGCAGTCGTATGTGTTGAATCAGCATTTGCAGTAGCACTTTGTGATATAATGCTGTGTGAAAATAAATTATAAGGAGCAAAAAATGGATCTTTCAGAGATAAGAAAAAATATTGATGAAATAGATGAGCAGCTGCTTTCTCTTTTTTTAAAGCGTATGGAGTGTTCAAGAGGAGTTGCTGAGTATAAAACCGCTAATAATATGCCGGTGCTCAACGTACAAAGAGAGCAGGAAATATTGGATAATATCGCTGCAAAATCAGGTGATAAGGCAAGCGCGGCAAAGCTGTTATTTTCAACGATTATGGACATTAGCAGAGCGGCGCAGTATCCGTTGGTATCTGCAAATGCACCGCTTAGAAAGGAAATTACATCCGCAAAGAATGCTATATTTGAACCTGAATGTGTCGGATGTCAGGGAACGGCAGGCTCATACTCGCAAATGGCAGCGCAAAGGATGTATCCCAATGCCGAAATAAAGTATTATCCCACATTTGAGGATGTATTCAATGCTGTATCATCCGGTGAAATTGAAGGCGGTATCATCCCAATCGAAAATTCGTATGCAGGCTCTGTCGTTGAAAACAGTGATCTTCTTATAAAACACGATCTGCACATCAACTGTGCGTATAACCTGCCGGTATGTCATTGCCTTGTTGCAAACAAAGGTGCTGATATCAAAACCGTTAAAACAGTTATTTCACATGAGCAGGCGCTTAATCAATGCTCTGATTTTATCAAGGAACACGGATATGCACAGAAATCTGCTGCCAATACCGCTATTGCTGCAAAGCAAGTCGCCGATGGTGATGATATAACAGTTGCGGCTATTGCGTCCGAAGCAACTGCTGAACTTTA
>JAXJVX010000005.1:0-6530 GCA_036308305.1 Acutalibacteraceae bacterium
AACAAAGTACGCGGCTACGAAAAGTCACTTTCACAGATATTCAAAAATCTTAAGGAAAGCGGATATACAGGCGGTAAGCTTCGTATCCATCATTGTCAGAATCTGAAGGCTGCACAGGCGCTTTGCGAAACAGTAAAGCACGAGTTCAAAAACGCCATTATAAAAATTCAGGAAACACGGGCTCTTTGCAGCTTTTATGCAGAATCGGGAGGTCTTTTGGTAGGCTTTGAGGGTGCGGCAAAATGAATATTGTAAAAAAGGCATATTGCAGAATATTTCAGACAGTGTTCAAACTTGCTATTCCCATACTTCCCTATCGTTCTCCCGAAATACTAAACAATACTGCTGATGCGACAAAGCTGCTTAAAAGCAAAGGTCATAAATCGGTTTTGATAGTGACGGATGCATTTTTGCATAATTCGGGAATGATAGAACCGTTAAAAGCATCACTGACCGACAACGCCATAAACTACTTAATATATGATAAAACGGTGGCAAATCCCACCGTTTTAAATGTTGAACAAGCAAGAGAGTTGTATATAAAGAATAAATGTGATGCCATTATCGGCTTTGGCGGCGGCTCATCCATCGACTGTGCCAAGGCAGTAGGCGCACGCATTGCAAGACCTAATAAGCAGGTAAGCAAAATGAAGGGTATTTTGAAGATCTTGAAGAAAACACCCTTTATGATAGCAATTCCAACTACCGCAGGTACCGGCAGTGAGGTTACGGTTGCAACGGTTATTACAGACGGTGATACACACTTTAAGTTCCCGATAAGCGATTTCCCGCTTATTCCTGATGCTGCGGTGCTGTATGCTGATCTTACACGAACTCTTCCAAAGTCATTGACTGCAACCACAGGTATGGATGCGCTCACCCACGCAGTTGAGGCGTTTATCGGCAGATCCTGCGTAAAATCGAGCCGTGAGGATGCAATTAAAGCAGTAAAGCTGATAGTTGAAAATATTGAAGTTGCTTACAATAACGGTGACGACATGACTGCCCGTCAAAATATGCTGAACGGTGCATTCCTTGCCGGCAGAGCATTTTCAAAATCATATGTGGGATACTGCCACGCTGTTGCACATTCGCTCGGCGGTAAATATAACATACCGCATGGACTTGCTAACGCTGTGCTTTTGCCTTATACTCTCGAAATATACGGAAACACAGTGTATAAAAAGCTGAAAACGCTTGCTGTCGTTATCGGCATCGCAGATGCAGGTACAGATGAAGAAACAGCGGCAAAAAGGTTTATCAAAAAAATCGATGATATGAATACTCATATGGATATCCCGAACAAGCTTTCCGGTATAAAAGCAGAAGATCTCGACGAGCTTGCATCGCACGCTGAAAAAGAAGCTAATCCTCTTTATCCCGTACCTAAACTAATGACAAAAGACGAGCTCAAGGTCCTTTATTTATCGGTTATGGAGAATTGAAAATGACAAAAAGTGAAATCAATGAAATAGTATCACGCCAAAGAAAATTCTTTTCATCAGGTGCTACCTTGCCGGTGGAATACAGAATCAACGCTTTAAAAAAATTAAAATCTTCGCTTATTGAAAACGAGCAGAAGATTGCTGATGCAATAAAGAGCGATCTCGGCAAATCAGGATTTGAAAGCTATATGTGTGAAACAGGTCTTGTTATTAGTGAGATCAGCTTTATTCTGAAACATATCAAATCCTATGCCAAAGAGAAAAGAGTTACCACACCTCTTCCTCAATTTCATTCACGCAGTTTTGTAAAACCGATGCCGTACGGTGTAACGCTTATTATGAGTCCGTGGAATTATCCGCTTCTTTTAACGCTTGATCCGCTTGTTGATGCTCTTGCAGCAGGCAACTGTGCAGTTGTTAAACCCAGCGCATATTCTCCTGAAACAAGCAAGATTATCAAAATGATAATTCAAAGCGTGTTTGCACCGGATTATGTTGCGGTTGTGACCGGTGGCAGGGAAGAAAACACATACCTTCTTGATGAGAAGTTTGATTATATCTTCTTCACCGGCAGCAGTTCAGTTGGCCGCACGGTGCTTGAAAAAGCTGCACCTAACCTTACCCCAGTGACGCTGGAGCTCGGAGGAAAAAGTCCTTGTATAGTTGACAAAACAGCAAATATCAGTCTTGCTGCAAAACGAATAGTATTCGGCAAATACTTAAACTGCGGGCAGACCTGCGTTGCGCCGGATTATATACTTTGCCACAGGGATATCAAAGATAAATTCATTGAATGTGTAATAAAAGAAATCAAAAAGCAATACGGTGAAAATGCTGTAAACAACGATGATTACGGTAAGATCATAAATAAAAAGCATTTTGATCGCATTGTAGGGCTTATCGACAAACAAAAGGTAGTGTTTGGAGGTATTAGCGATAAAGAAGCTCTGAAGATCTCGCCTACCGTTATCGACAATGTGACATTTGATGATGCGGTTATGAAAGAGGAAATATTCGGTCCTGTTATGCCAATCCTCACCTTTGACAGTCTTAATGAAGTGATTGACATTGTAAATAGCAGACCAAAACCGCTTGCACTTTATATTTTCTCGTCGGATAAGAAGAGCGTTCGGGCTGTTACAACAAAATGTGCATTCGGCGGCGGATGTATCAACGATACCATCATCCATCTTGCAACGAGCTATATGGGCTTCGGAGGCGTTGGCGAAAGCGGTATGGGCGCATACCACGGCAAAGTAGGTTTTGATACATTTTCGCACCATAAAAGCATTGTTGATAAAAAGACCTGGCTTGATCTGCCGATGCGATACCAACCGTACACAAGCAAATTATATGCAAAGCTTTTGCGTATGTTTTTGAAATAAGTAACAAGCTGTGAACCCAAAAAACGGTTCACGGCTTTATTATTTGAATGATTAACTTCTGAAACACCTAAATCTATTGGTTGATTTTAGGCAGATAAAATGGTATAATGCTTTACAGTTTAAAATGGAAGTGTATGTAATGGGAAATAAAAAATGGTATATTTCAGGGCTTGCTGACGGCTTGCCCATCGGAATCGGCTATCTTGCCGTGTCATTTGCTGTAGGCATTTCAGCGCACAATGCCGGTATCAACGCACTGCTTGGCGCATTGATGTCGTTTCTGAATCTTACCTCAGCAGGTCAGGCAGCAGCAATATCGCTGATTGCAGTCGGCACAACGATTGCAGAAATTGCGCTAACACAGCTTATTATCAACGCAAGATATCTTCTGATGTCCTGCTCGTTATCGCAAAAGTACGACCCGAATATGAAGCTTACTCATCGCTTTTTAGTCAGCTACGGAATTACCGATGAAATATTCGGTGTGTGTATGGCAAAGGAAGGGATGCTGAATCCTTTTTACAACTACGGAATTATGACATGTACAGTCACCGGCTGGACTGCCGGAACGGTAATGGGCTCGGTATTCGGCAGCGTATTGCCTGAATATATCGTAAGCGCATTAAGCGTTGCATTATATGGTATGTTTATTGCAGTATTTGTACCACCTGCAAGAAAAAATGCAGTTATCGCAGTTATTGTTGTGGCGTCAATGCTCTTAAGCTATCTTATGTCGGTGTTACCGATGGTATCGTCTATCTCACAGGGCTTCAGGATCATTATAATCACCGTTGCGGTATCGGCAGTTGCGGCACTCCTCTTTCCTGTAAAGGAGGACGAAAATGAGTAAGGATCTGACTATATTAGTTTACATAATCGTTATGGCGGCGGTAACATATATTATTAGAATGTTGCCGATGGTGCTGCTTCGCCGTAAGATAACCAACCGCTTTATCCGTTCGTTTTTATACTATGTACCGTATGTCACGCTCGCCGCTATGACCGTGCCGGCAATATTTTATGTGACTGACAGTATTTGGTCTGCTGCTGCGGCTTTCATTGTTGCAATAGTATTTGCACTTTTCGGCTGCAAGCTCGTAACTGTTGCGGCGGCAGCGTGTATCACGGTGTTTATTGCCGAGATGATACTTAGATTTATTTAAAATCATTTTATAAAATATTTAATTTAGTTTAACTCATTATTCATAATCTTTTGTTAGAATAATAATTGCAACAAGGGTTGCACTAAAAAGCAAAATCACTGTACTCTGCTGCCGGAATACTGGCGGCAGTTGATACAGACCATCTATCCCACCGAATGAGAATTCGGTGTTTTTTATTGTTTAAATCCCAAACAGGCTGATAACAATAAAAACGGAGTTGAGATGAATGAAAATAAAACCGATAATTAAAAGCGCTTCAAGAGCTTTAAAAAGTTCATACTTAAAATGCATTACCGCATTGATGACGGTTCTTATATTATATATCTGCTTAATTTTCTTTGAAGCTATATTTGATAGCATCATCGGTGAAACGGCTGTAAAAAGTGCAACCTTTGCTATTTATATTATAATTATTGTGCCGCTCATACTGGGTGTTAAACGAATGTATTTTATGATGTGCAAAAATACATCTGCCGATATCAATGATTGCTTTATTTATTTTTCATCGATTAAATTATTTTTTAAGGGACTTACATTACAACTGATAAAAAAGAGTATCATACTTGCATCAATTGCAATTCTTGTTGTGCCATTTATTGCGGCTGCGTTTGCATATGTACAAACACCAATAATATGCGCAGTTATGCTCGGCTTGTCAGCAATTGGAATAGCTGTAACACTACGGATAAATCTATCGCTTTTTTTATCTGATTACTGCTTTTTTATATGCCACAGACCCCTGCGCAGTATCCGACTGTCAGCTAAAATGATGAAGCATCAGCGGGGTGAGCTGTTAACGCTGTTTATAAAGCTTTTACCGCTTTATATCTCCTGCATACTTATATTACCTGTATTTTATGTAGCACCGCTGTATATGACAGCGGCGGCATATTATTCAAAGATCATCATTTACCGTTTTTCTTTGCGATCACGCTCAACGGATATCGAACAGCAAGATGTTTGAAGGCTCTCCAATTAAAAGGGATTACCGGCCAGAGATACGGATGAGATCCGTCAAAGGTTTTTGTAGTGACTACTATCAATGTCATAATAACAGAGCCCGCAACAAATCCCCATATTCCGAAAAAGCCTGTCAGCAACAGCAAAAACCAACGAAAAACCTTTACCGCATTCGCAAGTTCAGGATTGGGTATGCAATGATTCGTGATAGTTCCTGCAACTGCAAAGAAAAGTGTATCTGGAATAAAAAGCCCCATTGTTACAGCAAAGTCACCGAGTATCAGACCGCCGATAATGCTGAATGCAGCCTCCATACTGTGTGGCGTGTGAAGTGAAGAAAGCCGCAACACTTCAAGTCCGAACTCAAGCAGTATCAACTGAACAAATAAGCTAACTTCCCCCTGCTGTTCAGGGTAGAATTCCTTGAAAATATGAGGAGCGTTTTCCGGATACAGACACAAAAGCATAAAAAGCGGCACCAAAAATAATGAAAACGGTATGGCAATAAACCGCATCGCTCTTGTCAATGTTCCCGATATCGGTGTTTGATAATAATCCTCAACATACTGCGTGAAATACCAAAGCGTTGTTGGTATGATAAGTGCTGTCGGTGATCCATCAACGAGCAATACTATATGCCCCTCCATCAGATGTGCGGCGATCGTATCCGGTCGCTCTGACATTCTGAATATCGGCATCGGATTATACCATTTCTTTTTGACCAGCAGCTCTTCAAGACTTTTCTCGCCCATTGTAAGTGCGTGAACATCTATGCTATCCAGTTTATCTCTTACTTTTTTAAGCAGTTTTTCATCCGCCTTGCCTCCAATATAGCCGATAGCAACATCGGTTTTAGAAATCCTTCCGACCGGTTTTATCTCAAAGGTCATATTGTAATCACGCACTCTTCTTCTAATAAGCGCAGTATTGAATATGATCGTTTCAACAAGGTCATCTCGTGGGCCTCTCGTTACCTTTTCGATATTAGACTCGCTCGGTTCTCTTGCAGGGTACTGTCTTGCATCGATCAGCACCGCTTCGCTGTCACCGTCGACAAAAAGTGCAAGCTGCCCTGCCATCACTGCTGAAAGCGCGGTATCCATATCACCGCTCGTAACTACCTCTATATAAGGTACATTTCTCAAAAGCAAGCTTTTGGCAGTCTTCAAATCTGTTTCTTTAAGTTTTTGCAGCTCCTTTAATATGTGTATCATTATATCGTCTTTTGCAAATCCGTCGATAAAAAGCAAATAACCCTTTGTATTACCTAGATCGAGATCTCTGCCGATGATATCAAAGCTCTTTTTTACCGGCAGTACGCTTTCTATATCCTTTACTGTTTGCGAAAGCTCAGTTGATATTTTCATTTGTTTCACCGTCCTTGACTTATTTTTTGATAAATTTTTTGAATTATTAAAAATATATGCTTGTTTAAATTACTGTTTGGGGTTATAATAAACTAAATGTAATCATTTTTAATGAGGAGAAGATATTTGTGGCTGTACTTAGCAGAGATATTGGTATAGATCTTGGTACTGCAAACACACTTGTTTGCGTGAAATCAAAGGGTATTATTA
>JAXJVX010000006.1:0-6185 GCA_036308305.1 Acutalibacteraceae bacterium
AGATAATGCTTGTTGAAATTTATTACTATATTTATGGAGGAAACATTATGTCAACTTTTATGGCAAAACCCGGCGAAGTTGAGCGTAAATGGTATGTGCTCGACGCAGCAGGCAAACCCCTCGGTCGTGTAGCAGCCGTTGCAGCTACTCTTCTTCGTGGCAAAAATGAACCGATCTTCACTCCGCATGTAGATTGCGGCAATCATGTTATTATCATCAATGCTGAAAAGGCTGTCTTAACAGGCAATAAGCTTGAGGATAAGTACTATCGCCGTCACACAGGCTACATTGGCGGTCTTAAAGAGGTTCAGTACAAAACATTGATGGCTACCCGTCCTGAATTAGCAATGGAAGTTGCTGTTAAGGGCATGGTACCGGATACAACCATCGGCCGCAAGGCACTCACAAGACTCAGAGTTTACAAGGGCACAGAGCACAAGCATGAAGCTCAGAAACCCGCTGTATATGAATTTTAATTGAAGGGAGCAGAATTAATTATGTACGAAACCAAACCTTATTTCTATGGTACCGGCAGAAGAAAGAGTTCTGTTGCCCGTGTACGCGTTTACAACGGTACTGGTAAGATTACTATCAATAACCGTGATATCGACGATTACTTTGGTCTTGAAACACTCAAGCTCATCGTTCGTCAGCCCCTCGTTCTTACTGAAACTGCAGAGAAGTTCGACATTGTTTGTAATGTTGCAGGCGGTGGCGTAACAGGCCAGGCAGGTGCTATCCGTCACGGTCTTTCACGTGCTCTTCTCCAGTTCGATGAAAATCTCCGTCCTGCACTTAAGAAGGCAGGCTTCCTCACTCGCGATCAGAGAATGAAGGAAAGAAAGAAATACGGTCTCAAAGGCGCTCGCCGTGCACCGGAGTTCTCCAAGAGATAATCAAGTTCAATTTTCAAATCCCCAAGAACCCAGTGTTTTTGGGGATTTGTTCTATTTTAAGACCGCCTAAAACCTTGCAAAATTTTGGCGGTATGACACATATATGACACAAGTATGACACAAATATAATCATAAAAAATCAGGGTTGATGCACCGTCAACCCTGATTTTTCTATTTAACTTTGTTGTTATGCCAATTCATCAAGGATTGATTCACACATCATTCCAACAGATGTGGTGTCATATATAAGCATTATGAGTCTTTGTCTTAAACATAGAGTTATTTGGGTTATCAAGATTGTAAAAGAATAAAGAATCCTTTTGATTGTTTTGTATTCAAACGTGTTTTATATCATAAAAAATTCAAAAAAGGCTTTGAAATTTTTGAAAAAGTATGCTATAATTATTCTAACAACGTGTAGTTTGCATTGCGGAACGTAAGTCCTGTTGTGCAAGCTGCTTTTTTATTAGAGGATGGGAATTTATTATGCTAAACATCAATTCAACCGTTATATACGGCGGAAACGGCGCTTGCCGTGTATGTGATATACGCAAGGAGAAGTTTGGTAAGGAAACACGGAAGTTTTATATATTAAAGCCGGTCAATGATGAAAAATCCACCATTTATCTTCCGGTTGATAATGAAGTGCTGTTGAGCAAGATAAAAAAGGTAATGTCTAAAGAAGAAATTGATGCACTTATTGACAGCATTGCTGATCGCGATATCGAGTGGATCGAAGATAACCGTGAACGCAGCGAAAACTATAACAAGATACTTGATAACGGAGACCGCACCGACATTATGACACTCATAAAAACGCTATATTTGCAAAAACAGCAAAGAGCAGCCATCGGCAAAAAGTTACGAAACTCAGACGAAGCAGTGATGGCACGTGCAGAAAAGCTTTTATATGAGGAATTTGCTTTGGTGCTCAATATTAAAAAGGACGAAGTCGTACCGTATATTGCAGCAAGACTTGATAAATAACTCACAAACACGCAAGCAATTATAAAGGCATTGCTCTTATCGGAAAATATACACATTTTCTATTAAGAACCAGCATCGCATTTGGATGCCCGAACCCACTAACAATAAAAAGGGAAGATTTGTATTTTTGAACAAGTCTTCTCTTTCTTTTTGTCTGTATAGTGATATGTTGACTAAAGTCAGCGTGATATTTTCACGCTGCGAAAGTGGTATTAAGACCTTTGGGTTTAGTGATATTCTATTCGCATATATCTTGCGAAGCAAATAATACTCGCTGAAGGCGAATAGAGTTGGCATAATATCGGTTATGGACATCACGCCTAATTGTCTGCGTTTTTTATTGACAAAATCAGCAATTCACATTATAATAAGAAACAGATGTTACGCAACATATGTTTCTTATGAGAGGAGTTTTCATTATATGCCGCCGAAATGCAAATTTACAAAAGAAGAAATAGTTGAAGCAGCGCTGTCAATTACAAAACAGCACGGTATTGGGGCTGTCACTGCACGGGCAGTAGGTACTGAATTAAACTCATCCCCTAAAGTCATATTCAGCACTTTTGAGAACATGGAGGAGCTGCAAAAAGGTGTCATCAATAAAGCAAGCTGCATATATCGTGATTATCTGAACTGCGAAATGGAAAGCGGCAAATATCCTGCATATAAAGCAAGCGGTATGGCATATATCCGATTTGCTAAGGAAGAAAAGGAACTGTTTAAGCTGCTGTTTATGCGTGACCGCTCCGGTGAAACGATTAATAATGATGATGAAGAGATAAAGCCCATCATCAAAATTATTATGAATAATACGGGACTTTGTGAAAAATCGGCATATATGATGCATCTTGAGATGTGGGTATATGTTCACGGTATAGCAACGATGGTTGCTACCTCCTATCTTGACTGGAAATGGGAGGATATCAGTAGGATGCTGACTGATTGCTATGAGGGAACTCGTAAGCGCTATATGGAGGGAAAATAAATGGATGCTATTAAAACTGTTGAGCTTACAAAAAAATACAATGACACCGTTGCGGTAGATAATCTTAATCTGACAGTTAAAAAAGGTGAATTATTCTCGCTTCTCGGTGTAAACGGCGCAGGAAAAACAACTACGATCAAAATGCTTTGCTGTCTGACAAAGCCGAGCGGCGGCAACGCATATTTAAACGGCCACAGCGTGATTTGTGAAGCAAACAAAGTGAAATCTTTAATAGGTGTGTCACCACAAGAAACTGCCGTTGCACAGAATTTGACGGTTAAAGAAAATTTAGCACTTATGTGCGGTGTACATGGTTTTTCAAAAGAAAATACCGCCTCTAAAATCGCTGCTCTTACAGATCAATTTGATCTGCACGCAATACTTAATAAAAAAGCCGGCAAGCTATCGGGCGGCTGGCAACGCAGATTAAGTATTGCAATGGCTCTGACAAGTGAGCCAGAGATACTGTTTCTTGATGAACCGACACTCGGTCTTGATGTAATTGCAAGAAGCGAGCTATGGGACACTATCCGTGCATTAAAAGAAAACACAACTATCATTCTCACGACCCATTACATGGAAGAGGCTGAAGCGTTATCTGACAGTATCGGCATTATGAAAAACGGCAGATTGCTTGCTTTGGGTACTGCCGATGAATTGAAAGCACGAGCACAGAAAGAAAAATTTGAGGAAGCATTCATTGCAATTGTAAAGGGGGATATAAAATGAAAATGATAACATTTGCAAATCGCACCGCAAAGGAGATATTGCGCGACCCCTTGACTTTGGCTTTCGGATTAGGATTTCCTATTGTGCTGATTCTACTGCTTTCGGCAATTCAAGCTAATATTCCGGTTGAACTTTTTGAAATTCAAAGTCTTACACCTGGTATAAGCGTATTCGGTCTTGCTTTTATGACGCTGTTTTCAGCAACACTTATTGCAAAAGACAGAGAAAGCGCCCTGCTGCAAAGATTATACACCACTCCCCTTTCTGCCGCTGATTTTGTATTAGGCTATGCCTTGCCTATTCTGCCTATAGCAATAGCACAAAGCATGGTTTGCTACATTGCAGCCATAATACTTGGTCTTGATGTCACGGTAAACATTATATATGCATTGATTTTTTTAATACCTGTTGCACTATTGTTTATTGCATTGGGTCTTATGTTTGGCAGTATTTTAACTACAAAGCAGGTCGGCGGTATCTGTGGCGCATTGCTGACAAATCTTACTGCGTGGCTTTCGGGAGTATGGTTTGATCTCAATCTGGTAGGCGGTGTATTCAAGAATATAGCATATGCTCTACCATTTGTTCACGCAGTAGAACTTGAAAGAGCCGTACTCGGCGGTGACTTTACCGATATTTATCCGCATATTATCTGGGTTCTCGGCTACACTTTTGTTATATCTGCACTTGCTGTGTTGTTGTTTTTAAGGCAAATGAAAAAACAATAAATATAAATTTTATTAGCAATCAATCTTTCTATGCAAATGACCGTCTATATTTGTGAGACCTATATACATTTGTGCAACTGTATTACAGACTATATTATTTAACATTAAAACGGCAACCGAACGGTTGCCGTTTATCATTTTACTCAAAATTCTCTGCTACTTTTTTAAGCAGATCAATTATCGGTAGATGCTGTGGGCAATGTCCCTCACACTGTCCGCATCCAATACAATCCGAAGCCTTGCCGTGCTCACTAGCAAGGTTATCATAATATGTTTCCTGAACAGAAAAGCCCTGATTAATTGCACGCTTATCATTGTTATAAAGTGAAAAATATGACGGTATTGGAATATTCATAGGACATCCGTCAGTACAATAAGCACATCCGGTACAGGCAATTGCAATAGTTCCTTTTATTATATCTGCTGCTGTTTCGGTGAGTACACGCTCTTTTTCACTCAATGGCTTAAATTCCTTCATATAACTGATATTATCAATCAATTGTTCTGTGTTGCTCATGCCGCTGAGAACCATGATAACCCCATCAAGCCCTGCTGCAAAGCGTATAGCCCATGAAGGTACAGACATATCGGGAAGTGCGGTTTTAAACATGCTTTCTACCGACTGCGGCACATTTGCAAGAGTCCCTCCTTTTACCGGCTCCATAATAATAATATCCTTATTGTGCTTTCTTGCAATCTCATAGCACTTTCGGGACTGGATATTTTCGTCCTCCCAATCAAGATAATTTATCTGTAGCTGAACAAACTCGACTTCGGGATGTGCAGTTAATATCTCATCAAGCAGCTTTGCGCTGTCATGGAATGAAAATCCTATATGTTTGATATATCCCTCCTGCTTCTTTTTAAGCACAAAATCAAATGCATTATATTTTTCTGCAATAGCATAATTATCCACTGTTAAATTGTGCAGAAGATAATAATCAAAATACTCAACACCACAATTATCAAGCTGCTCCATAAAGATACGCTCAAGGTCTGAATCAGACTTCAAAAACATAGTGGGCATTTTTGATGCAAGGCAAAAATCCTCTCGGTTATGTCGGCATACAAGCACCTGCTTTGCTGTATTTTCACTTTTAAAATCGTGATACATATATGCGGTATCGAAATATGTAAAACCGTTATCAATAAAGGTGTCCACCATTTCTTCAACCTGCGGAATGTCAATAGATTTCGCATCGTTGCTGTCAAGCAACGGAAGACGCATTAGACCAAATCCTAATTTTTTCATTTGCTCATCCCCTTAATTTTATCTTTGATCGCCATGTATGCAATATCAACATCGCTTATATCTATTACAGCGCTTTCCATCGGGCACCTTCCATCTTTTTTGCGATTTACGATATAATCGACAAGCGCACCATATTCGGTATATATTCCGTGCTGCTGTAAAAATTCATACGCAGGAAGGCTTAATACATCTGCGTAGAGAGAAGAAACCTTAAGCTTTACATACATCATTGCCGCCGCTTTGCCGACTACTCTGTCAGCAACACAATAACCGGACACATCAATACCACTGTCAATGATATCTATTATAGGTGCTACTCCCCTTTTATCGCTATGGTAAACCTTATCACCGCATAGGCAGAGGGTATATTCATTGCTTCTAAGTATATCTATTGCGTGCTTTAAATCATTCATCATTCTTTAAATACCCTTCAATTCTGTGAACAAGCAAAGGAATGAGTGCCCATTGCAAAAGTATACCGGGTATAGCAGTTGTAATCATTGATATTATAGATGTCAATGCCAAGCCACTCTCAAACAAATAAACAGATGCAACTACCATAAGTGCACGAACTGCTCTACCTGCAATCTGTGCAACAATCAGCTTTA
>JAXJVX010000007.1:0-1710 GCA_036308305.1 Acutalibacteraceae bacterium
ACACTTTCACTGCTTTGCATAATAAATGTTGCCGTTCCCAGTGCGATACAAGGGAAAATGAGCTTTCCGTCTATACGAAGATTATGCTTTTTGAGTTTTAGATAAGTCTTTTTTCCGCAAAGGAACAGAAGTACCCAAATGCAAGAAATGGCTTGTGAAAGAATAGTAGCAAGTGCCGCACCTTTGACTCCCATCTTAAATCCGAAAATAAAAATCGGGTCAAGGATAATGTTGCTGAAAGCGCCAATCAGCACTGTAATCATACTGATTTTGGTGTAACCCTGTGCGGTAATAAAGGCACCCATACCAAGTGTTAGCTGAACGAATACCGTACCGATGGCGTAGATGTTCATATAATCGTTGGCATAACCGATGGTGTTCTCACTTGCACCGAACATCAAAAGTAAATCTTTGTTCCAAATCAGCAAAACGGCGGTCAGAACGGCGGAGATAATAATTTGCAGAGAAAAGCAACCACCTATAATTTTTTCGCTGGAATCGTTGTCGCCCTTACCCATTAAGATAGATGCCTTCGGTGCTCCGCCCGAAGCAATCAGCGCCGCAAAAGCCGAGATGATCATAATGATTGGCATACAAACGCCCACACCTGTAAGTGCAAGACTTCCGTCCCCCGGCATGTGACCAATGTAAATGCGGTCAACGATGTTGTATAGCATATTGATAAGCTGTGCCACCACCGTCGGTACTGCCAATTTGAACAGCAGTTTACCAATCGGTGCCGTGCCGAGCATTTCTTTGTTATCGCTCATAATTTCGCTCCGTAAAATCAAAAATTGTAAAGTATATTATATAACATTTTGGTTTATAATTCAAGATATTAGAATGTAGTAGAATTATTGTATATAATAACATTTTCAAATTTTATTATTAAAGACCTTGACGAGAAACGATAAATATGTTAAAATAATTAAAATTGAATTAATATAATTACATTAATGGATCCAGCTGTCTGCAGAGGAAGCTGGATCCATTTTGTTTTTTAGCAGTAATTTGACTAATATAAAAGGAGATAGAATTATGGAAGTTCAACTTCAGGAGCTTATTGAGCAGATTAAGAAGGATGGTGTTGAAACCGCTGAAGCAGAAGCCAAGGCTATCATTGAGGCGGCAAAGTCAGATGCCGAAAAGATTATTGCCGATGCACAGGCACAGGCAGATAAAATCTTAGCCGGCGCAAAAGTTGAAACTGAGCGAATGACGAAATCAAGTGAAGATGCTATTCGTCAGGCAGGTCGCAATCTGCTTATTTCTTTCAGAGAAAGTGTAACGAGAGAGCTTAATGCTATCGTTAGCGAAAATGTTACTGCTGTATATTCATCGGATGCATTCAAAGGGCTGATTATCAGCATTGTTGAAAATTGGGCAAACAAGCCGGATGCAGAAGATATCGCGGTAATTTTGAATACTCAAGACCTTAATAAATTGGAAGAAAACTTACTGGCGGCGCTTAAAGAAAAAACGATAAAGGGCATCACTTTGAAGGCGAATGATAATTTTGACGGAGGTTTCCGCATTGCTGTAAATAACGGCAGTGCCTACTATGATTATTCTGCAGAAGCGGTCGTGGATATGCTTTCAAATTATCTCAGTCCTAAGGTTACCGAGCTTATGAAAGAGGCGAAGGAATAATTATGGCTGAATATTATTTAATTTCGCAGTTGCCATCTTTGGATGGAATCAGTGAAAATG
>JAXJVX010000008.1:0-2570 GCA_036308305.1 Acutalibacteraceae bacterium
ATGATGAACAGAAAAATGAAATATTCAACGCAGCAGCAGCCAAAGCAGGATATCAGGGCAATGATTACACCATAAATTCCGATGGAACATTGCTTGTTGACTCTTACCACGGTGCATATTCCGAGTGGTGCAAATGTGGCGAGCATGCGTATATATTAAAGCTTGAAAGTGATGTAAGTCCGATTATTAATCGATATTTAGCTGATGATAGTGCAACAGGATTTAAGGTGCTTATCGACTCGCAATCAGTTGCTGAACAGTATCTTGTTGATGAAGATAATATTATGACTATTGATATTCGGTCAGATGCGATTTTTATTAACGGGGTCTGGATGGGATATAATTCTCCAAACAATCAGCCTGTGCTTATAGATGTGTGTGCGTTTAAAGAATGGGCTAATGAAAATGATATTTATATCGCTGCCGATGCAGCTCACGGAAGTAATACATCATTTTACAGACCTTACGGTCATATGGGAAAAAATTCTGACGGAAAATATGAGATTATTACTCGTTACCAAGAAGTCAAAATTAAAATAGGAGATAGCTATGTAAACGTTACCGACTCTAACGGCACATCACTTCAAGTACCGCTTGTAGGCGATTATGCCAAAGGATGCGTCGACTATCTTGCTGATGCTCAGGACGGCTTGCAGCAGGTAGTGGACACTGTATTTGCGGCAGACGGCACGAGAGTAGGTTATATGCAATTTGGCGGCTCTAATTCTGTAATTTACAATAACGGAGAATATTACACTACCGCAGAATCTTCGCTCAACGATATTGTAACATATCGAAATCCGAGCAGTACTTCACGTGAGGTTTCAAATCTTACATATCATCGAATAAAAAACGGTGAAGCTACATATTACAATGTCGGTCTTGATGATGCTACAAGCAAACTCGTTCCAAATTTGGCTAACGGAAGTGGTGCTAACGCAACTCAGTTTGTATTGTTTGTGTCAGATGGTAAGCCTAACAGCGCTGACGACGAGACATATTACCAATCACAGGTCGAAACGCTCGTCAATACGATCAAAGAAATCGACGGCGTTGAAAAGGTTTATTTCTACACAGTAGGTATTAACCTTTCCGAAGACGACTCACTTTATCTACGCAAGATGGCTGAAATAGCAAACAGGATCGAAGGAGTCACAGGAGCATACGGTGATTATATTGACGTAAAATCTGCCTCTGACTTAGGTACGCAGATAAAAGGCGAGATTATTCAGCAGATTGCAACGCTTTCCGCATATACCGATGTCATTTCTGACGATTTCGAGGTAGATACCGCCCGCACCGACGGATGGTACGAAATATATGAGGACGGTGTTGATGTAACCTCCGACTATACGGGAACTATATCGCTTGGAAATGACGGCAAGACCGTGACATGGGGTATTCCCGATATCGCCAAGTCCAACGAGCTGAAGATATATATTAAGCTTAAGGACGAGAATATGACAAAAGAGGGAACAAATTATTTCCCGACAAATGATTCAGCAAAGCTCGCTGTCGGTGATGATATTTATACACCGGATAACGAGAAGCCAATACTCAAACGAACATACGGTGAGCCCGATGTTCATAAGAGCGCAGAATGGCAGTCCGACTATCTTAGCAGCGGATATGCAGATATTACTCTGACCGCTCACGATCCGTACAATAATGCGGACGTAACCACCACAGTTCCATCGGATACAACGGTAATACTTGACCGTTCATATTCAATGACCTTTAATAACTGCTACACAACTGCAAATGAAGCTGCACAAGCCTTGTTTGATACATATGGTGTTTCGTCATACGATCAGCTTTCCGATGTTCAAAAAAATGCAATATTCAACGCAGCAGCAGCCAAAGCGGGATATCAGGGCAATACAGTTACATTAAAGAAAGAAACCACTATACTCGATGTCGGTCCTGGATACGGTGCATATTCGGAGTGGTGCGGCTGTGAAGAGCACGCATATATCATAAAGATCACCGATAGGGTAGGTGACACGCTTAAACGGTATCTCAACGATACGACCACAACCGGATTGAAAGTGCTTATTGATTCAAAAGAGAAGGCCGAGCGGTATCTTGTAGATAAACAAGATAATTATACAATCAAGATCGAAGATAATAGTATGTTTATCAACGATGTCTGGTTTGGTTACGCAGCAGATACAAATAACCAAGGATTGCTTCTTGATGTCCACGCATTTAAAGAGTGGGCTGCAGCAAATGATGTGTATATTGCTGCAGATGGTAATTACGGATATAATGCCAATTTTTATCGACCGTATGGTCATTTAGGCAGAAATTCCGAAGGCAAATATGAAATAATTACCGAGTTTTTAAATGCACAGATCAAAGTTGGTGGCAGCTATGTGGATGTTACCAATTCCGAAGGGTCAGCACTTCAAGTACCGCTTGTAGGCGATTATGCCAAAGGCTGTATCGACTATCTTGCTGATGCTCAGGACGGTCTTCAAAAAGTGGTTGAAACCGTTTTTGCTGCGGATGGATCAAGAGTAGGTTATATGCAATTTGGCGACTCTAATTCTGTAATTTACAATAACGGA
>JAXJVX010000009.1:0-2126 GCA_036308305.1 Acutalibacteraceae bacterium
AACTATTTTATTTGAATTATTTTAATATTTTCAAGATTCGTTGCTGCTACAGATGTAACTGCATCTTGAATTTGGACCGTTTCTGACGGCAAAAGACCATCTTCATCGGATTTAACTACAACATTTACCGATTCATCAGAAATAATTACAACACATTTTTCAAAGCCTTTAGCAATAATGACAGTTTCGATCGCTTGCTCGTTTTCAGCAGCTCTTGTAATTGAAGTCAACCTTTCGGCGGCGAGCGTTTTTGCGTCATCAGTAGATTTCACATTGTTAATTATTTCGTTCAAGGATGCAATCGAATCCTCTCTTGTTTTGTCACGCTGTTGTCTTGAAAGCGTGAAATAATCCGATGCAGTGGTTGCATTGACATACTGTGCATCACCAAGATACTTTGTTTCTACCTCTGCACTTGTTTCATCGCCGCTTAATGCGCCGCTGATAATAAAGCCTCCATCAGAGTATTTCCAATTTAAAAACACAGCCGCTGACAAAGCCAGTATCAACACTGCAAACATAACCGTCCTTTTAGAAAACATTTTAGTATTTTTCATTGACATATTCAACCCTTTCAATGTTATGTAATTGTAAATAATTTATTTTATCCCTACCACACATACCATATCCTCTGAGATATTCAGAGCCGTTGTCACGACTGAGGTAATTTTTGTACTTACATATTCGTTGTCACCTCCACTGCATGATACGACCACTCCTTTGATCTTCGGCATTATCTCGGTAACAACCAACGCCTGCTCTTTACCGTCCTGATCAGTAATTATAACGTAGCTTTCATCCTTACTTCCGTCGGTTTCCGAATTCTTTGTATCAGAGTTTTCCTTAACTGATTCATCAGATTTAACCTGGCTTGCATATATGTATTCAATTCCGGTTTCAAGTGTCACAATAACATTTGCACTTCCTCCATTAACGGTTATTATCGTTTCTTCAAGTTTATTCTCTAGCTGTTCAGCGTATGTGTCTGCATCTAATTGTACATCTTTTTCATCCTTATTAGGAAGCTTTATAATGGATGTAAGCATTATTAGTACTATTACTATAATTCCGAAAATCACTAGTATTTTGGGGTTGTTTTTTATTCTTTCTGAAATCTGTTTAATATCCATTTATGTTTCTCCTATATTGACAGGTATATTTAGAGTCCGTTCTATATCTTCAATTGCAATTTCAAGTTCCGCTCTGTTTGCGGTAGTTTTTATAGTTATACTTTTAATTTCTATGCTTTCTTCGCACATATTATCCATTGTTACAATAATTTTTCCGTTAGTTATACCGTGCTCCTTTAGAATGCTCTCTGCTTGATTTTTAACAGTTATCGCACAATTTTCTAAAAGCAACTGATTGACAGAAACATCGCTTGTGTTAATTGGTTTATATTCAGGTATTTTAATTATTGAAATTTGCGATATTATCGTTATGATCAAAACTGCGCCGGTAATCAACTGCATCTGAGATTTAAAAGCCTTTGTTGGCAGCAGTATTTCGATTAGACCAAGCAAAACTATGCTAAAGCTTATATTCAAAATTGCTGACTTGATAGATATTCCTCCTCCGTTTTTAGTTTTGCACTAATACCAGTATAGAAGCCGTTGAGAATATCAACATAACACCTGAACAGCAAAGAATCGCAAGTATTATTGATAAAGCAGAGTTGACCGAACTTAAAAGTCTTAATATATCATTCTGAGAAAATAACGCACATACATTACCGCACATAGATAATGTGAATTTATATAATAATACTGATATCAAATTTGGTAAAAGTATAATTATTACAGCAATTATTGCATATATGCCAAACGAAGTCCTGATGATGCTTATACAGCTTCCGGTACTATTCATCAGATCAGACAGAGCACCGCCGACAATGGGTATTGATGTACCAACAACATATTTTACAGTTTTGCTTGCAACAGTATCGCTTTGTGAGGCGATAAGATTTTGCACTGAAACTATAGCACAAAACAAGGTCATTGCGGCATTTATTATCCATATTGCACATTTCTTAATTTGTTCGCAAAATGCTGCAAGTCTTACTTGATTTGAAACAGAAATTGCGGTTGCAAGAGCGAGATAAGATGAACAAAACGGGGGTATTATGT
>JAXJVX010000010.1:0-10948 GCA_036308305.1 Acutalibacteraceae bacterium
CAACGATATCTGTGAGTACCTTTGATTGAACAGCCATTTCCTCAATTACCTCAGGGATAAGCTGATCGAGCTGGTAATCACGGTTTTTATCAGGATCACTACCTGTAATCATAAGAACAGAACGATAAATTGAGTTAATGCTTGCCAAAGCATTTTCAGCGCTATTAATAAACTGACCCATTTCACCAAGAGTAGTTTCAAGAGTTATAGTATCTCCCGGCTCAAGATAAATTAAGCATTGTTCCTCATTTTCATCCTGAATCGTAACAAGCTTCCAATTACGTGAAAATGTAAATCCGATAGCTTCACCTTCTTCAAACGGACACACACCGTTGATGTAAAGCTTACGGGATGATATCATACCTTCACTTGTGTTCTTGCGAACCTTGAAATTCAAAGCGTACATACCGGGTTCAATGTCACCAACAGACCAAGTAATTGACTGCTGTGCATACTGCCAGTTTGTACCGCCTGTCATATTGATCTGCTGTTTATATGCAGACATTTCACCGTTCTTTACAGATGTAGAAACGCTTGATACATCAACTGACGGCGAAAGGGTCTTGTCTGACTTTGAATCAGCAAACTCGGCTTCAATGATAACCTCTTCACCCGAATAGTCAGCATAACCCTTACTCTGACAATCAGCAAGATATTCTGCGTATGTTTGAGTTTCTCGGATCGGAACAAGCTTAATCGCACCGATAGTCATCGGCTCTTTGCTTGACTTCAAAGAAATTGTGTTCTCGCCTTCTTTAAAGTAGAACTTCAAAGGCTCGGTATAATAACCAAGATAATCATAAAAATATGAAGAACACCATTCAAATCTTTCGACCTGATTAGGCTTTATATTATTACCGTAATAATCTGTTGTGAAGGTGAGATTACCATCTTCATCTTTCACAAGCTCATCAGTCCAAACGCGGTTGAAAGTAAGATTTTCAGCAACATCAAACGGTACCTTACCATTGATGAGCAGCTCACGTTCCATTGAAATGTCCTTACCCTCTTCGGTATAGTACTCAATGAAAAGGTTGTACATACCTTCAGGCGCTGTGAACTTAAAAGTCACAGTATCGTCACCCGTTGTGAAGATAACCTTGTCAAAATTATGCTCATCGCTTGCGTACTTGTCATCCTTACCATCATAAAGCTTCACGGATTCTGTCTTTGAAACAAGATTTGAAGCATTGATAACGACCTCGGATGTACCCAAGGGAGCTGATTCATGTTGGCTAAGATAATCTTCGTAGTCAGTATATTTGACATACTCAACTGCACCGACATCTACAGTGCTCGCTGATACATCCGATGCTGTTTCAGTTTCTGCAAAAGCAACAACCGAAAAACAAGACATCAGGAAGCATACAACGAGTATAGCCGAAATCACCTTTCTCATTACACATTCTCCTACCTGAATTAAAATAGTAATAAACTCGCTGCAAACAGTGCGTAAACTCTTCCAAAACAGGAAGCCAAAGTATAATTGCACATAAAACAATACACTTTATTGTGCAAAATGCACAAACGAATACGCATAAGTGTTGCATGCTAAACTATATTAGCATAATCATTTACACTGTTCTTGTCATTTTGTGATATTTCTTCGTCAAAAACAACAATTTATAATTCAAATTTGTGTAAAAGCTAATAGCCAAAACGGTTAATGTAGTTAATAATATATGCCTTTCAGATCAAAATCCGACCAAAAAATCAAGGCTTTTTCGTCAAATAAAAAGATCGTATTGTGCAATTTTCACAATACGATCTTTTTTGATTACAGATACTTTTTCTTGTTTTTATCACTTGACAAAAATCTTGTTATGCAGCGTACAGCTTTCAGCAAGTGCTTATACTCTGATAGCATATCAGGTATCGCCTCGGCTACCTTTTTGTTTTTTTCGGCAGCTGTAGCAAAAATTGAATATACAATAACCACAGTTACCTGATCTGTGCCGTTCACATACGCTTCAGACAGCATCTCGGCATACTTTTTGATCTGCTTCTTATTTGATTTTTCAATAGCATCAACCAAGGCATTTACACCGTATTCCGAAAAAAATGTATCCGGCATAAAGTCTCCGTATTTAGTAACATTATCCTTATAAGCATCCTTATATTCCGGAAACAACGATAAAAATCTTCCGCTCAATGCATCAATATCAACGACATCAGCTTTTTTCTTTTTTGTGGGCATCGTTACCTTAGCTGCTGAAGTAATAGTATTCTTTGCGCCGCTTATCTCGTAAATACTATCAATGAAATCGTTGGTTATGCTCTTGATATCCTTTTCGGATGCATCATCATCGATCATCCATGAGGATACACTTTTCCATTCAACGCCATTCCCTTCAGAGAGCTCAGCTGTTTCAAGCGAAACGAGCTTTGAAGCTTCATCAAATCCTAATTTAAAGGCACGATTACCGTTTGAAAGATACTCTCCGGCATCATCACAGTTGACCGAAAAATCCTTTGCTTTTAAATCCTGTGCAAGTAAATCAAATATTGCTTTGCAAATTGTATTCATAATACCAATTCCTTATAAATTCAAATGATAAATTATATAATAGCACACTTTTTTGAATTTGTCACTACATTTTAATCAAAAAGTTTTTCAAAATCCAAAACTGCATCAGCACATTCCTTGCAGAATTCCTTGCTGTGCGACACAAAAAGCACCGCTCCTTCAAAAAGTTTGATAGCAACTTTGAGCTGTTCAACTGCGTTGACATCAAGATGATTGGTAGGCTCGTCAAGAACAAGTAAATTGAACTTAGCAAGTGTCAGTCTGCATATTTTGATCTTTGCTTGCTCACCGCCGCTCAAGGTAGAAATTTTGCGTGTGACCTTCTCCCCTGCCAGACCGCAGCGTGACAGCGCCGTACGAACATCCTTATCCGATAATGCAGGATAGTGATTCTTTATTTCTTCAATAGCAGTAAGCGAATCGTCATCAAATATGTTATCCTGCTCATAATACCCTATTTTTATGTTATCCGCCAACCTATATGAACCGGAAAGAGCCGGTATTATCCCGCAGACAGTTTTTATAAATGTGGATTTACCTATCCCGTTAAAGCCCGTTACAGCAAGTTTGATATTGGAACGCAGTTCGACAGAAATATCAGGTACAAGCTGATCATAATAACCTATACCTAACTTATCGCAAGATAATATCACCTGACCGACAGCGGGAGTATAGTCAAAAATAAAGCTGGGCTTAGGATCCTGATGCGGTCTTTCAAGACGCTCTATTTTGTCAAGCCGCTTCTGTCGGCTTTTAGCCATCTTTGAAGTTGAAGCACGAACAATATTCTTATCAATATATGTCTGTAATTTTTGTATTTCCTTTTGCTGCGATTTATACCTTTTCTCATACTCAAGCTGCTTTTGCTCTTTTTGCTTTACAAAACTTTCATAACTTCCATTAAAGCGTGTGATCGTACCGTTATCTATATCACATATACAGTTAACTACAGAATTAAGAAAAGCGAAATCATGGCTGACAAGTATAAACGAGCCTTTATAGCTGTTCAAAAACTTTGTAAGCCAAGCAATATGCTCTGCATCAAGAAAGTTTGTAGGCTCGTCCAACAATAAAACATCGTGCTCTTGCAAAAGCATCTTTGCAAGCATCACCTTTGCACGCTGACCTCCTGAAAGAGTTTTTATATCGGTGTCAAGTCCAAATCCAACAATACCAAGACCATGGGCAACCTTGTCGATAGTACTGTTTATCGCATAAAAGCCGGCATTTTCAAGCGTCTCACGCATTTTTTCCGCTTCAATGCAAAGTGACATCTGCCGTTGTGCATCTTCACACGCTGCAATCTCTTTCTCCGCAATGATAAGTCTGCCTTCGAGATCGTACAAATTATCAAAAGCACTTTTTAAGTAACTTCTGATCGTACCGTCACCAATTTTTGCATGCTGGTCAAGATATGCCAGTTTCATTCTTGGATTCCACTTAACATAGCCTTCGTCCGGAACGACCTCACCAATAAGAATATTAATAAACGTAGACTTACCTGCGCCGTTAAGTCCGGTAAGTCCCATCTTGTCCCCGCCGAAAAGTTGCATATCCGCATTTTTAAACAGCACCTTATCGCCGAATATCTGTGTTAAATTTTTAACGTCAAGAATGCTCATTTTAAATATAATAATCTATTGCAACGCTGCTTTTACGAACAGTGTGCATATGCTTTTTCACAATGTCGACATGATACGGATCATTCTGATAATCCTCAAGTGCCTTTTCATCATCAAGCACTACCTGTAAAATTACATCATATGAACGGCTTGAATGAAGAAAATCAACACCAACTTCAATATCCCGAATAAGCGGAACATTTCCTTTCATTGAAAGCAAAACTTCACGAGCTTTGCTGCAATTTTCCTCGGTTGGATCAAGCAGTTTAAAACAAACTATATGTTTTATCATAATTTTCTCCTTTTAGGTTTCATAAGTTTTTAGTATATTCTGTGCTATCTGTGCTTTTGTCATACGCATATTCATCGCCTGCTTGACTATAAACTGATGAGCTTGTGCTTCGGTCATGTTAAGGTACTGCATGAGTACTGACTTTGCCCGATCAACTATTCGCAATTCATTAAGCTTGTTTTTTAATTGCAGATTTTCACGGCGATACAACTCAAGCCTCGCTTTCATTGTCTTAACAAGCTTAACCATCTGTAAAAACAAACGCTCATCAATAGGTTTATCAATCGTGATTATACCAAATCTTTCAATTGTTGCTTCAAGTTCAAACGGCACCTTGTCACATATCACAATTACACCGGCTAAAGTATTTGAAACTAATTCAACGGCAAGCTCGATATCGCCACTGTTATTCTGCATATCAATAATGCAAAGATCAAATTCATCCTTGCTGATATAATCATTTACTGCGTTTTCATCATCGCACAAGACGATATTACAATCATAATTTGAACACAATAAATTTTGAATTTCCAAAGAATTATTTTCTTGTGTTGATATTATCAGAATACTATTCAAATGCTATCGCCTCCTGCCATAAAATATATTATACAAAAAAAGCCGTCAAACTGCAACGGATTTTTTATTTTTTTCATTCATAGTATATAATTTTAATAAAAAACTTGTAACAAGACATATGTTTGTGCTATAATAATCATAAATATGCATAATTAACTTTTCTTAATATACAAGAAGGAAAATTTAATGGACAATAACAGCATCTTATCGGCTGTAAATACACCTGCCGATTTGAAAAGACTTGATAAATCACAGCTACTTCCGCTTTGCAATGAAATACGGGCAGAGCTTATTAATACTGTTTCTAAAAACGGCGGGCATCTTGCTTCTAACCTCGGTATGGTTGAACTTACTGTTGCTTTGCACCGAAAGTTTAATTCGCCTATAGACAAAATCGTATTTGATGTCGGTCATCAATGTTATACACATAAAATGTTGACCGGGAGAAAAGGCAGGATGTACTCGCTTCGCAAAAAAGGCGGTCTTTCAGGCTTTCCCCGTCCGACTGAAAGCGAACATGATGCATTCAGCGCAGGGCATTCCAGTACCTCTATTTCAGCTGCCTATGGCATTTCTATGGCGAATTCGTTAAAAAAGAAGGATGCTTACACCATAGCTGTAATTGGCGATGGTGCAATATCCGGCGGACTCGCATATGAAGCACTTAACAATGCAGGGCGCTCGAAACACAATCTTATCGTCATACTCAATGATAACAAAATGTCGATCTCAAAAAATGTCGGCGCAATGGCACGATATCTTTCTACAATGCGTTCTCGTCCGAATTATTATAACTTTAAAGTGGCAACCGATAAGGTGCTATCGCACATACCACTTGTAGGCACCCCGATAAGGAAATTCCTTTTCGGCACAAAAAGTGTTATAAAAAATTTGATCTTCGGATCGAATATGTTTGAGTGTCTTGGCTTTGCTTATCTTGGCCCTATCGACGGTCACGATCTCGACAAGCTTGATGACGCACTTACAGTTGCAAAAACAATGAAGCACCCCGTTTTCATTCATATCAACACACAAAAAGGAAAAGGCTATGTTCCTGCGGAAAAAAATCCTAATGTATTCCACGGGATCTCCTCGTTTGATATTGAAACCGGTGAACCTGTTAGCTCTGGCACTAACTTCTCAGAACAATTTGGGTTCAGTATATGTGATTTTGCAGCTAATGATAAAAGAATTTGCGCAATTACTGCAGCAATGTGTGAAAGCACGGGGCTTTCGTATTTTGCAAAACAATATAAACAAAGATTTTTCGATGTAGGCATTGCAGAGCAACACGCAGTTACTTTTGCAGCAGGACTTGCTTCTAATGGTATGATACCGATTTTTTGCGTTTATTCAACTTTTCTGCAACGCTCCTATGACCAAATATTGCACGATGCTGCATTGCAGAACCTAAAAGTGATTATCGGGATCGACAGAGCGGGTGTTGTCGGTGATGACGGCGAAACGCATCAGGGTATTTTTGATGTCTCCTTCCTTTTGCCAATACCCAATGTCACTGTTTATGCACCTGTCACTTATGAAGAAATGCGCCATGCTTTAAAACTGGCAATATACAATACATCCGGCGTAGTGGCGATACGTTATCCGAGAGGAAGTCAGCCCGAACTCCCTGATGAATACACCTCATTCAGCGATAATTACGATGTTTTCGGCGATCAAAACGCTGACATTGCAGTTGTTACGTATGGCAGAACATTTAAAGCAGTCATAAATGCCGCAGAGCGACTTAAAAACGAGAGTATAAATATAAAAATTATCAAGCTCGGCAGAATAAAGCCTATTGATGAGGGTGCATTGCTCGCATGCAAGGTTTGCAAAAAAGTGTTTTTCTTTGAAGAAGGTATGAAGCAAGGCGGACTTGCAGAGCATTTTGCATCACTGTTGTTCGAAAATGGATATAAGGGTGATTTTGATATTACCGCAATAAAGGATGAATTCTTAACTCATGCCTCGGTAGCTGAAACCCTACAATATATAGGACTTGATGAGAGCAGCATTTATGAAAAAATTGCAAAGGAAGAAACAAATTGCCGCAAAGACTAGATTTATATCTTGTATCACAAGGCGCTGCCGGTTCGCGTGAAAAGGTCAAAAAACTCATTGAAACCGGCAATGTAACGGTTAACGGTAAAATTGTAAAAAAAGCCGGTCATGCCGTTTGTAATAATGATATAATCAATATAAACAAGATTGAAGAAAAATATGTTTCAAGAGGAGGATACAAGCTAGAAAGAGCAATTAATTCCTTCTCACTTGATCTTTCATCCAAGATCTGTGCGGATATCGGAGCATCTACCGGTGGTTTTTGTGATTGTATGCTTCAAAACGGTGCAGATAAGATTTATGCAGTAGATGTGGGTATCGGTCAGCTTGCAGATAAGATCAAAAGTGACAGCCGTGTAATTAATATAGAAAAATGCAATTTCCGTTATGCAGATGAAAATTTATTTGGTGAAAAGGCACAGTTCTGTTCCGTTGATGTATCCTTTATTTCATTAAGGTACATTCTCCCCGCTCTTTTTTCCGTAATGAGTGATGAATCAGAAGCTATCTGCCTTATCAAGCCGCAATTCGAAGCAGGCAAAGATAATATCGGTAAAAACGGTATCGTTAAATCTAAATCTGTCCATAACAATGTTTTAAACGAAATTATTAACACAGCCGAACATGTAGGATTTAAGATTGGTGGCATAGATCACTCCCCTATTACCGGCGGTGACGGAAATATTGAATACCTAATTTATATCATTAAATCCAAAACTTATCAAAGCAAACCGGTTGACACGGTAAATACCGTAGAAACCGCTTTCAGAGAACTGAAGTAAAGGTAGGCATTAAAATGAAATGCGCAGTAATTCTTAACCCATGCAGAGTAAATATGAATACTGTAAATCAACTTTGCAGTAAGCTTGATAATTTGCATATTGATACATATTTTTGTAAGAATGAAGAGCGTTGTTCGTACAAGTATCCGAAATTATGCTATGATGAATTGCTCGAAAAATGTGATATTATAATTGCGCTCGGCGGCGATGGTACCATTCTGCATGCTGCCAAGGACGCAGCCTTACTGTCCAAACCCGTGCTTGGTATAAATGCCGGAAGGCTGGGGTTCTGTGCAAATATAGAATCGGATGAACTTGAACTTCTTAACAAACTTGTAAATGGTGAATATTGGGTAGAAAAGCGAAATCTTTTGTGTGTGGATGTCATTGATAAGGAAATGAGTCAACGACACTATTGTATAAATGATGCCGTTATTTCAAAGGGCGCACTTTCTCGAATCATTGATGTAGATCTCAGTTTCAAGAATAATGATGTGCTCTCATATCATTCCGACGGTGTTATTATTTCAACTCCTACCGGATCAACTGCATATTCTCTTTCGGCAGGCGGTCCGATAATGTATCCAAGCTGCAGCGGCACCATCATTACACCTATTTGCGCTCATTCATTTCTGTCACGCCCACTTGTAGTCAGCGCTGATGAAACTATCAATATAACTACACGCTGTCCTGAAGGATGCGAAGCATATCTCACTATTGATGGTGAAAAGGCTATCCTGTTGTCAGAAACAAGCAAAACGGTGATATCCAAAGCTGATATTACTGCAAATCTGATCAAGCTGAAGGATGAAAGTTTCATCCATATACTCCACGAAAAATTAGGTAACGGAGGATTGTAATGAAAAAACAACGCCATGAAGCTATACTTAAAATTATAAATGAAAAAACAGTCGCCACACAGGAAGAGCTTCAAAATGAGTTGCGAAAAGCCGGTTTTGACACAACACAGGCAACTGTTTCGCGTGATATTAGAGAGCTGCGCCTTGTTAAAGCCGCTGACCGCACAGGGAAGCATAGATATTCGATTTCTGCTCACAGCGAAAAGACATCACCTAAATACGAGGATATTTTTGCATCGTCTGTTTTGTCAGTAACTGCTGCAATGAATGATATCGTTATCAAGTGTTATGCAGGTATGGCAAATGCCGCTTGTGCTGCGCTTGACAGTATGAATTTTGAGAGTATTGTGGGTACACTTGCCGGTGATGATACTATATTTGTTATTACCTCCTCTGAGCAAAGTGCTAAAGAACTTGCGTCCATGCTTAGTTGTATGAAGAAATGATCTTTAACGAAAGGTTGGTTTACATAAATGCTAGAATTTTTGCACATTGAAAATATAGCAGTAATTGAAAAGGCTGATGTTGCATTTGATAGCGGCTTTATTACGCTTACCGGTGAAACCGGCGCAGGTAAATCAATCGTAATCGACTCGATAAATGCAGTGCTGGGTGAACGCACTTCAAAGGATCTCATCCGTTCAGGAACCGATAAAGCAACTGTCAGTGCAGTGTTTTCAGCACTACCGCAAAAAGTATATGATATTTTAGGTGAATATGGTATTGAATGTGACGATGGAAATGTAATGATATCAAGAGTTATTACTCCTACTAAAAGTACAGCAAAGATCAATTCACAAACGGTAACTGCATCAGTATTGCGTGAAATTGCACCGCTGCTTATCAATATACACGGTCAACATGACTCGCAAGCGTTGCTCGATGCAGATAAGCATTATATGTTTATTGATATGCTTGCAAACAACAAGGAAATAATTGACGATTATAAAAAAGCTTTTGCTGAAATGCAAGCAGTCCGTCGCAAGATAAAGACTATTTCTGAAAATAACAATGAGCGTGAACGCCGTGCAGAATTATTAAGATTTCAGGTCAACGAACTTGAAAATGCTGAAATAACAATCGGTGAATGGGATGAGCTTAAAGCAGTACGCAGAGCTATTGACAACTCAAAAATGATAAGCGAAAAGATATCTGCTGTTTATTATCTGTTATCAGGTGACGATAACGGCGAGTTTTCCGGCGCACTCGGTCTTACTGAGGATGCAGAACAAGCTTTAATGGAGATCAGCGAAGTCTATCCTGAAGCAACAAACTTGCTTGAATTACTTGAAAATGCAAAAGCATCGCTTGAAGAAGTCAAATTAGAGGTTTATTCATACCAAGGTGGCGAAATGTCTGAAGAAGAGATTGCAAGGATCGATGCAAGACTTGAGATGTATTATTCTTTTTCTAAAAAATATGGTTCTACCGAAAGCGATATGTTAGAATTTTTAGAAAACGCTAAAACTGAGCTTACAGAAATTGATGACAGTGATACATCATTGCAAGAGTTATCCGGTTCCCTAAACAATCTTGTCACAGAGGTTAAGAGTAAAGCTAAGTATCTTTGTAACTCAAGGATGGCAGCCGCCAAGAATTTTGAAAAAAATGTCGCTGCGCAGCTTGAATTTTTGAATATGCCTAAAACCAAAATTAAGGTTGAATTTACCGATGTCCCTTATTCTTCTAACGGCAATCAAAAAATAGAATTTTTGATATCTACCAATGAGGGAGAACCGGAAAAGCCATTATCAAAGATAGCCTCAGGCGGTGAAATGTCACGAATAATGCTTGCTATAAAGAATGTTCTTGCGGCAAACGACGAAGTCAAAACACTAATATTTGATGAGATAGATGCTGGCATCAGCGGCAGAGCTGCTCAAAAGGTCGGAATCAAGCTTAAAGAAACAGCATATAATAAGCAGGTCATTTGTGTTACTCATCTTGCACAGATAGCATCTTTAGCTGACAAGCATCTGCTTATTGAGAAGAAAATCGAGAATAATCGTGCGGTAACTACCATCACTCCGCTCAGCTTTGAAGGCAGAACTTATGAGCTTGCAAGAATAATTGGTTCTGAGATTACCGAAACTAATCTTCAATCTGCAAAAGAAATGCTCGAAAGTGCAAAAAAGTTATAAAAATTCAAAATTTAGGGTTGACAAATTCAAAAAATCGGTTATAATATATCTTGTTGCATGTAGCGGAATTGTGTAACGGTAGCA
>JAXJVX010000011.1:0-13635 GCA_036308305.1 Acutalibacteraceae bacterium
ACTGTCACCTGCATCAGGAATCTTAGAAAGCTGTTGCATTACCCAACCACCGACTGTAGTGATATCTTCATCGTTCTCAATCTCAAAATACTCAGAAAAATCTTCAAAGCTCATTGAACACATTATTTTAAATGTGTGTTCACCGATTTGCTCGATCTCGTTAACAACATCGTCGTGCTCATCCCATATCTCGCCGACAAGCTCTTCAAGAATATCTTCGAGCGTTACAATACCCTCCGTGCCGCCATATTCATCGGCAACGACGGCGAGGTGTGATTTTTCCTTTTGCAGTACTGTCAGCAGCGTACTGATCTTCATCGAGCCGGATATAAATATCGGAGGAGTAATGATGGATTCCAACGGATTGCTTTTGTGGTACACGCTGTTATGAAAATCCTTTTGGTGTATGATACCGATAATGTTATCTATTGTATCATCATATACGGGCAGACGCGAAAATCCGGTCTGCTGGAATAGCTTTGCAATTTCACCGTTCTGCGTGGTTTTGTCGATTGCAACAACATCAACACGAGGAGTGAGAATGTCGCTGGCTTCACGCTCTGTAAATTCGATAGCGCTTCTTATAAGCTCTGATTCCTGTTCATCAAGCTCACCGTCCTGCTCTGCCTCATCGACCATAATCAGCAGTTCATCTTCGGTGATGCCTGATGACTTGCCGATCTTAAACATAGCGGTAAGACATGACTTAAATGCACTGAAAAGTGCATTTATTGGTGTTAAGAGCACCATTAGCATACGGATAAAAGGTGTAGAAAACATTGCAAATCTTTCGGGCATTTCCTTTGCAATTGTTTTTGGGCCTATCTCTCCGAAAATCAATACAACTATTGTAGATGCAATTGTTGAAAATGTTGCACCAAAATTTTTGCTTATGTTGTTTACAAAAAACAGCGTTGACACAGTTGCAAGCAGAATGTTTACAATGTTGTTTCCAATAAGCACTGTTGAAATAAGCTTATCATATTTTTCCGATAGGGCATAGGTGCGCTTTGCTTTTTTATTACCTGTGTCCGCCATTGTCTTTAGGCGGATGCGGTTAAGCGATGTAAAAGCAGTTTCCGTGGCAGAAAAGTATGCCGAAAAAACAACGCACACGATCATAATTATTATTTGAATAATACTGTCCGTACCCATAAAAGGGGAACTCACCTCTTGAATTTTATAATTAAATTCATTATAGCAGTAATATAATGTAATTGCAACGATTTTTTTAAATACATACCGCACATTTAAAAAATATGCTTGACATAAAATGTGTGTAATGATATAATGCTATCAACGAAACAGCAAGGACGCTGTGAGTCATGTTATGGGCTCATAGCGTCTTTTATTGTTATTTTTTGGAGGAAATATAAGCATGAGTACAAATGTACCGGAGATGTTCGGATGTTACGTCTTTAATGACAAGGTTATGAAGGACCGTCTTCCCAAGGAAACTTATAAGGCGCTTAAAGAAACTGTCGAAAAAGGCGCAGCACTTGATCTCGCAGTTGCAAATGTTGTGGCAAACGCTATGAAACGCTGGGCTATTGATCTCGGCGCAACACATTATACACATTGGTTTCAACCTATGACCGGAACTACCGCCGGCAAGCACGATAGCTTTATCAGTCCGGATGGCAACGGTAATGTTATTATGGAGTTTTCGGGTAAGGAGCTTGTTAAAGGCGAGCCGGATGCTTCATCCTTCCCATCAGGTGGTATCCGTGCTATTTTTGAAGCACGCGGATATACTGCATGGGATCCATCATCATACGCTTTTGTAAAGGAAGGTTCACTATATATTCCTACTGCGTTCTGTTCCTACACCGGAGAGGCACTTGATAAGAAAACACCGCTGTTGCGTTCAATGCAGGTTATCAACGAGGCTGCAATGAAGATACTGAAGCTTTGCGGAAATACGGCAAAGCGTGTTACAACCACAGTAGGTCCCGAACAGGAATACTTTATCATTGATAAGGAAATGTATTTAAAGCGCAGTGACCTTATGTTCACCGGTAGAACTCTGTTTGGCGCTAAGCCGCCGAAAGGGCAGGAGCTGGATGATCAGTATTTCGGTCAGCTTAAGCCAAAGATAGTTGAATTTATGCGTGATCTTGACGAGGAATGCTGGAAGCTTGGTATAAATGCAAAAACAAAGCACAATGAGGGTGCACCTGCACAGCATGAAATGGCTCCGGTGTTTTCTACCACCAATGTTGCAACTGATCATAATCAGCTCACAATGGAGCTTATGAAGAATGTGGCTGACCGCCACGGGCTTGTCTGCCTTTTGCATGAAAAGCCGTTTGCCGGTGTAAACGGAAGCGGCAAGCATAATAACTGGTCGCTTTCTACAAATAAGGGAGAAAATCTTCTTAATCCGGGTAAAACCCCTTATGAAAATACACAATTTCTTCTTTTTCTTGCCGCAGTTATCAAGGCAGTTGATGATTATCAGGATCTTATGCGTATTTCCGTTGCTTCAGCAGGAAATGATCACCGACTTGGTGCAAATGAGGCTCCGCCGGCTATCATCTCGATGTTCCTTGGCGATGAGCTTCAAGAGGTGTTGGATGCTATCGAATCGGGTGAGTCATATGAGGCGCACGAAAAGGTGGTAATGGATCTTGGTGTAAGCCTTATTCCTAAATTCAAAAAGGATAATACCGACCGCAACAGAACCTCGCCGTTTGCTTTTACCGGTAACAAGTTTGAGTTCCGTATGCTGGGTTCGTCTGCATCTATAGCTGACTGTAATACTGTGCTTAACACCATCGTTGCAGATGCTTTGACTGAATTCTATAAAGAGTTAAAAGACTCTACTGATATTGTAAGAGATGGTATGGCACTTATTCAAAAGACTATAAAAGCGCATAAACGCATCATCTTTAACGGAAACGGATACTCCCATGAGTGGGAAAAGGAAGCAGAAGAAAGAGGATTACATAATCTAAAAACTACTCCCGAAGCACTCGCTACGATGCTTGATGAGAAAAATATCAAACTCTTTGAAAAATTCGGTGTCTACACCAAAGAGGAGCTTGAGGCGAGATATGAGATATATATGGAGAATTATTGTACCACAATCTCTATTGAAGCACTTACGATGATAGATCTCATCAAAAAACAGGTTATGCCTGCGGTTATGGAATATGAGTCTATGCTTGTCGGACTTGTAGCTGACAAGGCTGCAGTCGGTGTGGGTGGCATTATGGAGAAGTCATTGGCTGAAAAGATTTCCGTGCTTGCCGATTCAATGTATATTAAACTTGGCAACCTCGAAGAAGCGGTACTCGGTGCAAAGGATATCGAGGGCACACAGGATAAGGGAATGTACTACCGCACCAGAATATTCTTGGGTATGCAGGAGCTTCGCGCAGTTGTTGATGAGCTTGAAACGCTGATCGGCTCTGAATATTGGCCATTACCGACCTATGCAGAAATGCTTTACAGCGTAATATAGTATATAAAAGCGTATGAAGAGCGTTCTTCATACGCTTTTTACTTGCAAGCGGTAAGCATATGATATATAATTAACTTAAGGGGGAATTGGGCATGACAGTTTATATTGCAAATGACCACGGCGGATATGAGTTGAAAAAGAAGATAATGGTGCATCTTCAGAAAAAGAGAATATGGGTAGTAAATGAAGGTTCAGACAGTACCGATATAGTTCGCTATCCTTATTATGCATCGCGTGTTGCATCTGCAGTACATAAAAGACTTGCACCGTTCGGCATACTTATTTGCAGTACAGGTATAGGTATGAGCATGATTGCCAACAAGTATAAAGGTGTGCGTGCGGCACTTGTTGACAGTGTTGAAACAGCTGTGCTTACCCGCCAGCATAATGATGCGAATATTTTGTGTCTTGGCGGTAAGATCACTGACGATGAAACTGCAATTAAAATTGTGGATGCATTTTTAAATACCGAATATATCGGCGCAAGACACGATATTTCTCTTTCGCTCATCAAAAAAGCGGAGGATATAAATTTTTGCGGTGGATGCTACGATGAATTTGATGCCGAAAAGCAGTATTACCGTGAGGATTTTTACAGTAATATTTCAAGCAGCTGTGCTAATATTCTGCTTGATACAGATATGCTTACCGATTGCGATGATGTGGCAGCACTCGGTATGCTGCTTAATTTTGAACGCAGAAAAAAAGCTAGGATACTCGGTGTCACAGTATCATCACGCTATCCTGCATCAGCAGCGGTGGTGGATGCTGTCAACACATATTACGGCAGAGGTGATATTCCGGTAGGCGCGCCGAAAAACGGTACAGGAGCATATCGTGATGATTCCTGCTTTCTTGATATAATATCAAAAGAATTCCCACACAAAATCAAGGATAACGATGATGCCCCCGATGCTGTCAGCGTAATGCGTAAGGCATTGGCTGAAAGTGCTGATAATTCAGTGAAAATAGTCACTATCGGCTATCTTACCAATCTTGCGGGGCTGATGAAAAGCAGCGCTGATAATATCAGTCCCCTTTGTGGAATGGAGCTTATAGATAAAAAGGTCTGCGAGTGGATATGTATGGGAGGAAATTTTCCTGATGATCCTGCAATAGACAATGTCAATTTTACGAGGGACAGTGAGCCTGCTTTGTACTGTATCCGAAATTATCGTGGTAAGATCACTTTTGTCGGCAGAGATATCGGTCACAATATATTTTTCGGTGAAGAACTGCATAATGCAAGACAGGATAATATTATACGCAGAGCATATCAGTTGCATCGTGGAAGATACGGTGATAATTGGGATCACCACACTGCTGATCCAAGTACTGTTCTTTATGCAGTTTGCGGACTTTGTGAGCATTTTGAAGCACAAAGCGGCAGTATGACGATATATGATGATTGCTCATTTACATGGGATCCCGAAACTCCGTCAAATATGTCTTATCTTTTGCAAAAAGGAGACCGCAAGAACACGGCAAAGGATATATCAAAGGCAATATTGTATAACCAGTAAATTTTTGAGTTGTAATATTTCTTGTTTTTTGATATAATGGGCTGGTATTCTGATAAAAGGGATGTTTTGATTTGAAGGGACAGTTAAAAGGTACGCTTATTTTATTACTCACTGCACTTATCTGGGGATGCGCATTTGTTGCACAAAGCTCTGCAGCTGATACCCTGCAACCGTTTACTGTGCAGGCAACAAGATCTATAATAGGAGGCATGGCACTAATTCCCGTAATACTCGCAATGAGACTTTTTAACAAGAAAAAGAGCGACAAAAATCCGCCGAAAACGAACAATAAAATGCTCATTCTCGGCGGAATAGTATGCGGTGTTGTGTTGTGTACTGCAACTAATCTTCAGCAGTTTGGGATTGAATATACAACTCCCGGTAAGGCAGGCTTTATAACAGCATTATATATTTTGTTTGTGCCGCTTATCGGTCTTGTCTTCAAAAAAAGAGTTCCGTGGCATATATGGATATGCATTGCGGTAGGTCTGGTCGGTCTTTATCTTTTGTGTATGGACGGTTCGTTCTCGCTTGCGATAGGAGATACATATGTTCTTGTTTGTGCCATTGTTTTTGCTATACATATAATTGCAGTAGACTATTTCATTCAGTATGCCGACGGTGTCAAGCTTTCCTGCATACAGTTTTTTACATCAGGAATTATTTCACTTGTGCTGATGTTCGCTTTTGAAACACCCGATGTTTCCACAATTCTTGATGCAGCCATCCCGATACTTTATCTCGGCATAATGTCCACTGGTGTTGCATACACCTTGCAGGTGGTAGGTCAGAAATACTGTTCACCTACTGTGGCATCACTTGCAATGAGCTTTGAATCAGTCTTTGCTGTGCTTGGCGAATTTACGGTTTTCGGTCTGATAATGCAAAAAGATGTCAGCATGAGCGCAAGGGAACTTATAGGCTGTCTTGTAATGTTTGCAGCAATTATAATTTCTCAACTTCCGCTTGATAAGAAAATTAAATCATAACTTTTTCATGCAGTCCTCACACCTTCCGTAGAGGACTGTTTTTGTCATATCTATCTTAAAGCGGTGTTCCTTATAAAAATGCGAGATAAGCTCTTCAATCTCGTCACATTCGGTGTGAATAAGTGCGCCGCAGCCGCTGCATACAAGATGATAATGCTCATTGCAATGCTCATTTGCGTATGAATAACAGGCGCTCATTCCGTCAGCAGTGAATTTTCGTACATTACCTTTTTCGCAAAGAGCATCAAGATAACGGTAAACAGTTGATTTGCCAACGGTATTGCCGTCGGACTTAAGACCGTAGTATATCTGCTCGGCGGTAGAGTGACCGTCATGTTTTTTCAGATAATCGAGTATCAGATCGCGCTGCTTTGTGTTGTATTTAACTTCGCTCACGAATTATTGCCCTCCTGCTATGACTTATTAAAATTTTAGCATACTATTATTTCTTTGTCAACTCAAAGGGATTGGTTATAAAGATGTTCAAACTCACGGTGCAACGCTAAAAATGCTGTGAAATCAACAAGATCAATACCGTCGGGAACGGATATCTGCGGTAAACTTCTATTCAAATATTTGCGGTCAAGCTTGGCAGTACTGCTATCTACTGTTATTGACCGTTCGTCACAGTTTATGACTGTGCCTGTACCGGTATTTTCACATATTTGCGGCAGAGTGCCGTATTTGTTATAGATGTGTTCGCAAAAGTCAGTCCACTTGTCTGCTTCACCGACTATTCTTACATCGTCGCAATGCCGCACTGCGAGCTCTGCAAGTGATGGCATATTGCAGTCACGGTCGCATATGTATATACTGTCATGAGCGTTTTTAATAATATCTGTTGCTGAATTTTTAAATATAGCATCTATAAATCCTTGTGAGAAAAGAGTAGGAATAGACTCAAACTCAATTACGTAATGCTGCAAGTATTCGGGAATGAATATTGCTTTCACCTTCTTTTTAAGTTTTCTTTGTATCTTGTTCAAATCAATTTTTCTTCCGCAACGTATAATAAAATACCTTACTGTGCCGAAATGCTGTTCTGTTATACGGAATAGATGTTTTTTATGTCTGTCAGCAGTAAGAATTGCATACATATGATCCCAACCTTGTTGAAAAATATTTTATTTTGTGATAAAATCATATGTAAAAGGCGGTGTAATTATGGCAAAGTCGTCAAATCAGAAATTAAAACTGTTGTATCTGAAGGATATTCTTGAAAATGAGTCGGATGAAAAACATACGTTGTCTGTAAACTACTTAAAACAGCGGTTGCTTAACTACGGTATATCAGCCGAGCGTAAAGCTGTTTATTCCGATATTGAGGAGCTGCGTTTATACGGACTTGATATTATATGCGAGCGTACAAGGAGCAACGAATATTACATAGGTGAGCGGCATTTTGAGCTTGCCGAGCTTAAAATGCTGGTGGATGCAGTTCAGGCATCCAAATTTTTAACAGAGAAAAAATCAGAGCAGCTTATTAAAAAACTTTATTCGCTTTGCTCAAAGCATGAGGCAACTCAACTAAACCGCAATGTTATCAATTACCGCAGAATTAAAAATCAGAATGAAGCTATTTATTATGCCGTAGATGAAATACATAATGCCATAAACAATGATAATACCATCAGCTTTAAGTATTATCAGTATGTTGGAAATAAACAGCGTGAGTTTAAAAAAGGCGGAGAAAAATACTATGTAAGTCCGGTCACACTTGTGTGGGACGACGAGAATTATTATCTTATCGGGTATGATAACGAAGCAGGATATATCAAGCATTTCAGGGTCGATAAGATCACCGATATAGCCGCCGAAAACATACCTCGTATAGGCGAAGAGGCGATAAGTAAAATAGACCTTGCCGAATATTCAAAAAAGGTATTTTCAATGTTTGCAGGCGAAGAAAAAGATGTCCGTCTTGAATTTGACGGTGGCTTTTGCGGCGTTATTATCGATCGGTTCGGCAGCGATGTGATGATCGTGCCTGAGGGAGATAAATTCTGCATAAATGTCAAGGTCGAGATAAGTCCGCAGTTTTTTGGATGGCTTACCTCTTTGAGCGGCAATGTCAGAATATCAGCGCCGCAAGATGTAAAGGATATGTACAAAGAGCATTTGAACGCAGTTATGCAGGGGTTATAATTTTGGAAGCTACAGAACGGTTTAAAACTTTAAATATTGCCGATAAACCAATGGTGGACAGTATCATTTTGCGAGACACTCACCGTGGATGTGATTACTGCTTTGGCAACAACTTTTTGTGGAGTAGTGCGTATAAAACAGAGTTCGCAGTCCTTTGCGGCGCATATGTACCGAGATACAAAAGAGGTATACTTAATGTATATAATTATCCTGCAGGAGCACTGCCTGACAGGATTAATGCGGCAAGATATATTATACAAAACGAAAAAAGAAATTGGTGTTTTCGTGGACTTGATAATAAGCATAAAGAGGAGCTTGAAAAGTATTTTCCGGATATGTTTATATATTATAATGACCGAAATGCAGCAGATTATCTGTATTCATCAGATAAACTTATTTCTCTTGCCGGTAAAAAACTGCAAAGTAAGCGTAACCATATCCGACGGTTTGAGGATGAGCCCGATTGGTGCTTTGAAGAAATAAATAACGATAATATCAGGGAATGCCGCATTTTCAGTGAGATGTGGTACAGCCGCTATGGTGAGAGCAGAGAGGACATTGAGTTTGAAAGATCTGCACTCGATACAGCTTTTGATTATTTTAATGCACTTGGTCTTTGCGGAGGGATCATCCGCCGAAAAGGTGAGGTCGTGGCTTTTTCTATCGGTGAGCCTATTTGCACTGATACCTTCTGCGTGCATTTTGAAAAAGCGGTTGCGGAGCTTCAGGGTGCTTATGCAATCATCAATCGTGAGTTTGCAAAGCGATTTTGCGGTAGTTACAGATATATCAACCGTGAAGAGGATATGGGGCATGAAGGGCTTCGCAAAGCAAAGCTTTCCTATTATCCTGATATGCTGCTTGAAAAGTATATAGCCGTCCCTATTGTTGATGTTGCACAAAAATTAAACTAAATGTTTTTGCAAGTTCGCTATTTTAAAACTTGACAAAAAGCTGATTTATTAGTATTATATATGTGTGAAGTTAATTAAAGCTTCATAAGAATATTTATAAGGAGGCAGTAATTATGGTATCAGAACTTACACTAAACAACATCGACATCGCTAATTTTATTAAGACAGTCGAAAGCTGTAAGGGAAATGTTTTTCTTGAGACTGAAGATGGCGACAGCCTTAATCTTAAATCAAGACTTTTGCTTTTAGCAGCCCTCGCAAAGCTGATGAACGGTGGAACAATGCACAACACCAAAATCAGATGCGAACTGCCGGAAGACGAAACAAAGCTTTTCAGATTTGACCTTTACGGTGAATTACCAAACTGAGCTTTGTAAAAGCATTTTCTAAAAAATCAGTTTAACTGTGGAATAAAAAGCAAATTAACTCCCCAATCTTTTTGGGGAGTTAATTTTTTGCTTGACAAATGTAATCTTATATACTATAATGTTGAACGAAAGCAAAATATGGGGGCTGGGGCTACCCGGCTGAGATTGAACAATATTGCTGTTCTGACCATTTGACCTGATTCGGATAATGCCGACGTAGGGATGATATGTTTATCGCACCATTAGCGTCTGCATTTTTATTCGTGCAGACGCTTTTAATTTATTTAATTGCTAAGGAGCGATAAAAATGTCAACACAAAAGAAATTCAACACCGAACGGCTTGTTATCAGCGCTATATTTATTGCGCTTGCCAGCGTGCTTTCAGTTTTGCAGCCGTTCTCACTTCCGCAGGGCGGCGGTATCACGATCCTCAGTATGCTGCCTATCGTTATCCTTTCCTACCGTTACGGTATGGGCTGGGGCTTTATATCTGCATTTACATATTCTATTGTGCAGATGCTGCTCGGGTTTAAAACGGTAAGTGCGTTCTTTATGCCGGGTGACGATCAGCAGATATGGTACAAGGCTATCATAATCTGCCTGCTCGACTATGTAATTGCATATACAGTTATAGGTCTTGGTGGACTGTTCAGAAAGAAGGCAAATGCCTCAGTTGCTTTGTGCCTCGGTTCTGTTGTTGCATTGTCTGTGAGATATATCGTTCATATTATTTCCGGCGCTATCTTCTTCGGTGCATGGGCAGAATGGTGGTTCACCGATGTAATGGGCGGTGATTTCGGCGCGCAGGTGCTTGCAGATTATTCGGGCGCCGGACTTGCAATGTTCTATTCTGTTATCTATAACGGTCTTTATATGATCCCCGAGATATTGCTTACTGCTATCGGTGCATATTTTGTAGGCAAAATTCCTGTTGTCGTTGGTAAAGAAACAAATGCATAAAAAATTACAAGGTTGGGGAATTTACCCGACCTTGTATCATTTTTATTGACATATTTGTATCCCATGTGTTATATTATCATCGGGAGGCGAACTGAAATGAATAAAAAAATTGCAATTATTGTGGCTGTAATAGTCGTAGCGGCTGCGGCATTGCTGATAATTCCGAAAATGATAAATAACGATGATGATAACGGCAACAACTCTGTAGTAACGGCAACTACAACTATCGCCGTTACTACCACGGCCGCTGAAACAGAGCCGGAACAGACTACCACCTTTGTTAATATGGATGAGGAAGATCTGTGGTCACCGAGATATTAATTTCGGTTTAAAACCTTTGCTAATTCGTAAATAACAGCACCAAATGAGAAGCAGAATAGAGCTTTTACACCGTAAGCAGCGAAGAAGTCACTGTGCTTCGGCGGCATTGTCGGAGCGTGTGCGAGAAGTGCTGCTATCACAAACAGCAGTATTGCGGTTGTAAAACCTATCACTATAAGTCTTTTTGAAGTATTTGAAAAATTCATATTGTAATCACCGTTATTAATTATACAATTATACGGTGCAATATGTAAATCTGTAAATGTTGGAATGAAAAATCCGTTCAAAGCATTGCGCTTTGAACGGATTTTTATGTGTGTTGATTTATTCCTCTTCCTCATCGGCAAACGAATAATCATTAAGCTCTTTAAAGTCGAGAAATTCAGATAAGGTCATATTAAATGCAGTTGCTACCTTGTGCACCGTTTTCACACCGGGATTTTTTGTTATCCCTCTCATTATATTATCTAAAGTGGATTGCTTGACCCCACTCATTAAAGATAATTTGTTTATTGAAATTCCGCGGCTCTTACACAGCGCATAAATTCTTTTTACATATAATTTTGAATATTGCATGAAATACATACCTCTGAAATTATATTAACCCGTTAGTGGGTTAATATAATGATAAGGCTATATTTACAACGAATTACCCAAATACGGGTTGACAAATCAAAAATCTTTTGATAGAATTGTGATACCTGAATATGGGTAAGTATTCCGAGGTATATTTGCGTGAAAGATAATAAAAGTTTAAAAAACTTATAAATAATGAAACTGTTTGGAGAAAAGAAACGGATTTGAATAAAAAATCAATAGAATACGATTTTGAATTTAGTGTTACTTTTAAACGAAAGATGAATAGATTATTTAGAGAGGAAATTGGAACAGATCATATCCCTCATCCGGAAGTTGATAACTCCTATGAGCGTATTCGAAGCAGAATAGTGCGTTGCTTGTTGCTTATTAAAAAGCGAATTAAATAAAAGGATGGTTTTATACTGCTAAAATTAAAAACCCGGAAAGTTTTACACTTTCCGGGCGTTTTGCTAATTAACGATGAACATTATGCCTCTTCGTCTTTTGCGTTTTTAAGAAGGAGGTTTACAATGATACCGAGTATCAAAGCGCAAGCAATAGATGTGATCTGAATCTTACCAAAGTTAAGAGTGAGACCGCCGATACCTGCGATAAGAATAGTTGATACAACAAACAGATTCTTGTTCTGATTGAGATCAACTGTCTGTACCATTTTAAGACCGGATACAGCGATAAAGCCGTAAAGTGCCATACAAACACCGCCCATTACGCAAGAGGGGATAGAGTTTACAAATGCTATAAAGGGTGATACGAATGAAATAACGATAGCAAGCACAGCTGCTGTAATGATAGTGTAAACAGAAGCGTTCTTTGTAATAGCTACGCAGCCTACCGACTCACCGTATGTAGTGTTCGGGCATCCGCCAAAGAGTGCACCTGCAATAGAGCCTACACCGTCACCGAGAAGTGTTCTGTGCAGACCGGGCTCCTCAAGAAGATCCTTTTCAATAATAGAAGAAATATTCTTGTGGTCTGCAATATGCTCTGCAAATACAACGAATGCAACCGGAGTGTAAGCCATAGCAATAGTTCCGATGTATGCGGGAGTGATTTCGCCTACACCTTTGAATGCTGTAACGAATGTGAAATCGGGTACAGATACAAATGAGTTTACGGTAATACCGTCAGCAACAAGGTTTGTAAGCGGAGAGAAGTCAATAACTTTGAGAGCGTCGATCTCTGCTGCAAAACCGATTGCTGTAAAAACAGAAGCAATGGCATATCCGCCTACGATACCGAAGATGAAGGGGATAAGCTTGCCGTATTTTTTGCCGTAGGTTGAGCAAAGAACGGTGATAAGAAGTGTGCAAACGCCGCAAAGGACAGTGATAAGCGGTGAAGCAACAGCCACATCGTCAATAACCACACTACCTTTTGTAAGGTCACCGATCGCATTGCCTGCAAGAGAAAGACCGATGATTGCAACTGTCGGTCCGATAACAACTGCGGGCATCAGCTTGTTTATCCAGCCAACACCGACAAACTTAACGATAAGAGCGATGATAACATAAACAAGTCCTGCAAAGATTGCACCGATGATTAATCCGGCATAGCCCACCTGTACCGATACAGCTCCTGCAAATGCAGCCTGCATTGAGCCGATAAATGCGAAGGATGAGCCTAAAAATACAGGGCTCTTTTTAGCGGTGAAGAGTACATAAATAAGTGTACCTATACCTGCACCAAAGAGCGCTGCGGCAGGGCTCATTCCATTACCGATGATTACCGGTACAACGAGAGTAGCTGTCATAATAGCGAGCAGCTGCTGGATCGCAAACACGATAAGCTGACCGAATTTAGGCTTATCGCTTACATTGTAGATGAGTTTCATTACAAAACGCCTCCGTAAAAATATTTTTATGATAAAGACTGCATATGCAGTCAAATATCCGCAAAAAAGCTGATTTTTCAAAACGAAGAAAAATCAGCCGGTTAAAAATCTAAATTTAAGCCCAAAGCCTTTGCTTTGAACAATTGTATAATATTTGTTGCAGGGGTAAAATAAATAGAGTTCATTTTTATCACCTGAAAACGATTTTCTTTAATATATCAAATTTCGACCGATTTGTCAAGACTTCGGCATATATTTGCTTTTAAGAAAATTTAATAAATATTTTTCAAAAAAGTCTTGACATTTAAAATGGGTTGTGGTATTATAGTCTAGCGCTTTTGAGTGAAGCGTTGATATGGCTGTGTAGCTCAGTTGGCTAGAGCATTCGGTTCATACCCGAAGTGTCGTTGGTTCAAATCCAATCGCAGCTACCAATTTTTATAAAAACCGTCGAAAGACGGTTAACATATATGGCCCGGTGGTCAAGCGGTTAAGACACCGCCCTTTCACGGCGGTA
>JAXJVX010000012.1:0-10772 GCA_036308305.1 Acutalibacteraceae bacterium
GTAATGGTAGTTGGATTTGTAAATTCAGGTCTTATGACACTCAAGCAAGCGATAAATGTAATTATGGGTGCAAATGTCGGAACTACTGTTACTGCGTGGATCTTAAGCCTTTCAGGTATCGAAGGCGACAATGTGTTTGTTCAGCTTTGTAAACCATCATCATTTACACCAATACTAGCCTTGATCGGTATTATACTTTATATATTCTGCAAATCAAACAGACAAAAGGATATTGGTGTTATTCTTCTCGGCTTCGCTACCTTGATGTTCGGTATGGATAGTATGTCGGCTGCAGTTTCCGGTTTGAAGAATGACCCTGCATTTGCAAATATACTTATTATGTTTAACAATCCGATACTAGGTGTAGTGGCCGGCGCAGTTCTAACCGGAGTAATTCAAAGCTCATCTGCATCTGTAGGTATTCTGCAGGCGCTTTCAACAACCGGTCAAATAAATGTAGGTATGTCTATTCCGATAATTATGGGTCAGAACATCGGTACCTGTGTAACTGCCTTGATCTCATCAGTCGGTACTAATCGCAACGCACGCAGAGCATCAATTGTGCATTTGTTTTTTAATATTATCGGAACGATAATAATGCTAATACTATTTTGCTCGGCAAATGCAATTTTTGATATAAGTATATTCAATAGTGAGGCCAGCGAATTTACTATTGCTGTATGTCATAGTACATTCAATATCGCCTGCACCATAATAATGCTTCCATGTGCCGGATTGCTTGAGAAGCTGGCAATTACGCTAATTCCTGAACCTAAAAATCAAGTCAAAGAAGAAAAGATTGAACTTGATGAGCGCCTTATGGCAACTCCTGCAGTTGCCATAGACCGATGCAGAGTCGTTACATCAGAAATGGCAGAAATATCTATTGAAGCATTGAATATGTCACTTTTAACGCTTAATATGTATGATCAGGATACTGCAAAAAAAATCAAAGACTACGAAAAAAAGGTCGATCATTATGAGGATATCCTCGGCAGTTATCTTGTAAAGCTTAACACTTATCCCTTAAGTGATAAGGATTCACATGAATCTGCAAAATTACTGCATATGATCGGTGATTTTGAAAGAGTTTCCGACCATGCAGTTAATATTCTTGAATCTGCTGAAGAGATACACAGTAAAAACATGAAGTTTACCGAGAATGCATACAAGGAATTATCAGTAATCATAGCAGCACTGAAGGAAACGGTCGAACAGACTATGCTCGCATTTAATAATGATGATATGGATGCCGCTTCACATGTTGAGCCGCTTGAACAAGTAATTGACTTACTCAAGGATAAGCTTCGCAATAATCATATCGCTCGTCTACAAAAAGGCGAATGCACAATCGAAGCAGGCTTTGTGTGGTCTGATCTTCTTAATAATCTGGAACGAATTTCCGACCATTGTTCTAATATAGCAGGATGTATCATTGAAATGTCACACGATAGTCTTGATGTTCATGAATATCTAAAGAATATAAGAGCAGGAAATCGGGAATACAACGAGATGTACGAGGACTTTGTAAAAAAATACTCACTTAAGGTATAAGGAAAACCACTGCTTCTATTGAGCGAGGTTCCTAATGACAGTAAAAATGGATGTGTAGCAATTCTCTACACATCCTTTTAGTTTTATCTTATACCTTGACAAGCAGGGCATTTGGGTGCCCAAACGCCACTTGTTAAGAGAACCTAAAACCCTTAAACCTATTTCAAAAGAATACTTTAAAATAGTGATATTGTGAGACAGGTCTCACATTGATATTTTTGATAAATCAAAAGTGATATTAAAACCTGAAGGTTTTAGTGATATTTTATTCGCCCTTAAACTGTCGAAGGCAATATCACTCGGAGAAAGCCAAATATAAGCGCGAAGCAATATAACTCGCAGCAAGGCGAAAAAACTAGCCAAGTGTCCTTAAGAACACTTGGCTAGTTGAAGCGGTGTTTTATTTACGATAGTAAACAAAATATGCAATAACGGAATGGAACTCGCCGTTTTCATCAACAGTAGTAAAGCGAACGCCATCATGACTTAACAGCTCCCCTGCCTCGCAATTAAATACACTGCAACGAAACACATCCTTCCCGCCTGAATGAACGATAAGTTCGCCGTTAAGTATAGAAATACTGCCACCCTTTCCGAGTACTGTAGTAACACCATTGTCATCAACAGAAGCGGTATATCGAATTGGTCGGCGATCATACCTAAGCAATTCTTTTGGTACTTTCGGAGTTCTTTTAAACCAGCTCATCAACAGCTTCTCCAACAGAATTTTTAATGCTACTCTCAGTCTTTTTATACAGCTTTTTGGATGTGATACAAATCATAAATACAATTACAAATATTCCTGTGAAAACATCAAAAAACAGATGATCGTTAATTGACCTTATCTCAGCCTGAGGCTGAGTGAATTCAATAATATACTTTGGAGCAGCATAAACAAAGCAAACCATAGCATGAACAAATCCAAATCTCAATAACCAATCTCTTGACAGATCTGTTTTAATTCCTGCATTGTATTTGCCGAAAAAGTGCCAGAAAACAAGATTAGATGTTAGCATTAAAATTTCAAGAACAACATCACTTGTTCTCAACAAACCAAAATAATTAAAAAATACATATATCAAACGAATACATGCATAACCTACCGGAATTACAAATGAAATACCGGGCAGCTCAACACATTTAACACACAATACACCGTATAAAACAAAAAAGATGCTGCAAATAAATGATAAAGAAATGTATAAAAGGAAGAAAAGGCTGATTCTTTCTGTTGCGGCTTCTGTAAAAATATACACAAGCATCACCACACCATAAGCTATCGAAAATATTCCAAGAACAGGCGAGGATTTAATTTTCTGAATTCCGTCAAGCTTTTCGTATCCAATGATTATAGCAAGCAGTATCGCAACTATAGCCATTGCAGCACAAAGGAATTGATCTCCTTCATACTGTGTGTGGTAAAAACCGGTGGTTGGATCGATTTTATTAAGCAGATCATTGCAGCGCATTGCCACACAAATTATAACGCCTATAAGAAAAACTATGTATGAAATTATCTTTTTCATCTATAACTAAATCCTTGAAATAAAATTTGATATGTGTTGTGGACAGGTCATAATAATTCATTTAAAAACATAAAATATGACTAAACACTATTGAATTAATTTTAACTCAACAATACATGAATGTCAAGATAAACAAACAATATGATTTGTAAATTTTCGTTTGAAATGAGTGAATTATAGCAATGAAAAAATTTTATACCTTAATAACCGTATTGTTATTGATAATAATGCTTACAGTTCCTACAATATCAATGAAAAATGAAAAGACTATAAAAAGTGTCAACGCATCACCGAAGACCTCTCAATCATCTGATGAGGATAAAGTTATCGTTTTACAAAAAGACGAAAATAAATGCATAAAAATAAGCATAACAGAGTATTTAACCGGAGTTCTCGCCGGAGAAATATCACCCGAATACGAGGAGGAGGCTATCAAAGCACAGATAGTTGCAGCATATTCCCTCATGCTATACAGATCAGATGAATATGCGAACGAAGAATACGACATAACAGATGATTATACAACAGACCAGAACTATTTGACATATGCAGAGCGAAAAGAAAAATGGAATGAGAACTTTGAAACCAACGAAAAGAAAATATCATTGCTGATTGCAGATGTATATAAGCAACATATTACATATAACGGCAAAAATGCACTTTGTGTATATCACGCTGTATCCGGCGGCAGAACTGAAAGCGCAGAAAATATCTGGGGCGGTGAATATCCGTACCTTGTCCCGGTTGAAAGCGTAGCAGATATGCTGGCAAGTGACTTCGTGAGTACGGTGACATATACAACTGAGGAGTTTAAATCACTATGCAAGTCTTCTGAAATTGCATTGGATGGCGAGTATGAAAGCTATTTCAGTGAAATTGAAACCACTGATTCGGGTACAGTAAAAACAATGAAAATATGTAATACAGAATATTCTGGTCAGGAAATACGTTCTGCCTTTGGACTTCGTTCAGCTAATTTTGATATCAGTTTTGACGACGGAATGTTTGTTTTCACAGTAAGAGGCTACGGTCACGGTGTCGGAATGAGTCAATACGGTGCAAATGAAATGGCTAAAGAAGGTGCAGATTATAAAGAAATACTTTTATGGTACTATTCAAATTGTGAAATTACGGGTTGATATTTCCCTTAAAATTCTTTATAATAAATATGTATGTTTAAATTCATCAGGAGGGCAATATGGAACAGGCAGTTAAATCTTTTTTTGAAAGCATCAACGGCAAAAAAATTGCACTTTGTGGTATTGGAAGATCAAATCTACCTCTTGCAAAGTTATTTACCAAATACGGTGCAGTTGTTACCATGTGTGACAAGCGTGAGTTATCCTGTTTTAACGATGTAGCAGACGAACTGATCAACGATGGAATAACACTCCGATGCGGCGAAAATTATCTCAACGGACTTGAAACGGATATTCTTTTCAGAACGCCCGGGATGTATTATAATATGCCGGAACTTTTTGAGTTTCGTAAAAAAGGTGTTGTTGTTACATCCGAAATGGAGGTTTTCTTCGATATCTGTCCGTGTAAGATATATGCAATCACCGGAACTGACGGCAAAACAACAACCACTACAGTTGTGTCAAATATTCTCAAATCCGCAGGAAAGACTGTTCACCTCGGAGGTAATATAGGAAAAGCCTTACTTCCGAATATCGAAAACATACAGTATGATGATGTTGCTGTTGTTGAGTTATCATCATTCCAGCTAATTTCTATGAGAAGATCGCCCAACGTTGCTGCTGTTACAAATATCTATCCCGACCACCTGAATGTTCACAAGGATATGGACGAATACATCGGCGCAAAGAAAAATATCCTTCTTCATCAGAATGCATTTTCCCGCTCCGTACTTAATCAGGACAACCTTGATACAATAGCACTTGAAGATATTGTCAGAGGTGATCTGTATAGCTTCTCAAGAATTAGTAAAGTTGAAAAAGGAGCATATCTAGACAATGATGGATGGCTCACCTTTACTGATGGTGATACTACCGAAAAAATCGTTCATAAAGATGAGATAAAGATTCCCGGACTACACAATGTTGAAAACTTTCTGTGTGCCATATGCATGGTTCACGGTGAAGTCGAAAACAATATTATTGCTGATATTGCAAGGTCTTTCGGTGGTGTTGAACATAGAATTGAGTTTGTAAGAGAACTGAATGGAGTTCGCTACTATAACGACAGTATTGCAACAAGTCCGGCAAGTGTTACTGCAGGTCTTCGTGCGTTCAACAAAAAGATAATTATGATAGCAGGCGGTTCTGATAAAGGACTTGATTATGCAGAATTAGCAATTGAGATAGTCAAATATGTAAAGGTTCTTATACTGCTTGGTCAGACTGCGAACAAAATCGAAGCGGCTGTTACATCTTCTAAAGATTATACAGATAGCGGCATAGAAATAATCCGAGTTAAATCCATGGAAGAGGCTGTAACTAAAGCAAAAATGTCTGCGATGTCCGGTGATGTTGTATCACTCTCCCCTGCTTCTGCAAGCTTCGATATGTATAAGGATTTCGAGGAGCGCGGAAAACATTATAAATCAATTGTAACGGAGTTAAATTAATGAAAGAACTACTTTTCAGGCTTTGCAATGAAGCTTTTATTGGTAATGTTAGAACTGCAGCAGATGTTGCTAAAAATGAACTCAACACTTTTTGTGATAAGGTTTATTCAGATCTTACCGGTAGTGTTTACGGTACAATCAAGGGTGATAGTGATTATACCATCATGCTTGAGGCTCATATTGATGAAATTGGATTTATTGTTACCAATGTTGATAAAGACGGTTTTGTTCGAGTAAATAAGGTCGGTGGAATTGATATCAGAACACTACCCTCCACACCGGTAATTGTACACGGAACTAAAAAAATTCGAGGTGTATTTACTTCAACACCGCCGCATTTACAAAAAGGAGAGAACAAAGAATTCTCTGATTTGGATGAAATATACATTGACACCGGTAAAAAAGATGCTGATAGATATATCAAAAACGGTGACTTTGTAACATTTGACATAGAACCGTGTGAATTAAATAACGGATATGTTACTTCCAAATCGCTTGATGACCGTTCAGGTTGCGTTGCAGTTATTGATGCGGCTAAAAGGCTTAGCAAGGAGAATTTACCTGTTAGCATTGTTGTTGCTCTGTTGTCAGGTGAGGAGCTTGGCAATCGGGGTGCTAAAATTGGAGCATTTGCAACAAATGCGAATGAAGCAATTGCAGTTGATGTCTCATTTGCGGCATCGCCCGGTGCTCCAACTCATCAATGCGGTGAATGCGAAAAAGGCGCAATGCTTGGTATCTCCCCGATTTTATCCAATGATGTTACAAATACATTAAAGAAAATCGCTGATGAAAACGGCATAAAATATCAGACCGAGGTTATGGGCTCAACTACATCAACTGATGCAGATGTAATTACAATCACAAAATGCGGTATTCCCTGCGGTCTTTTATCAATCCCATTAAAATACATGCATACACCAATTGAAACCATAAATATTGACGATATTAGATCTGTTAGCGATCTGATGTATCACTATGTTAAGGACGGAGGAATTTACAATGCTTGATTTACTTAAAAAATATACTGCCGTTTCCTCTGTATCGGGTAATGAAAAAGAATTACGAAATCTGATAATTGATGAAATCAAAGATCATACCGATGACTTGAGAGTTGATGGTCTAGGTAACCTTATAGTCTTCAAAAAAGGCAAAAAAACTCCTATCAACCGCACAATGCTTGATGCGCATATGGACGAAATTGGGCTGATCGTAACAACTGCAACTAGTGATGGATATCTACGTTTTTCAAAGGTTGGTGGAATTGATAATCGAGTGATCTTTGGTAAGCGTGTAAGGATCGGCGACATATGCGGAGTTATCGGCGGATGTGCAGTACATTTGCTATCTTCCGACAAACGCAAAGCTATTGTAGATGCTGATGAACTGTATATTGATATTGGTGCTAAAAGCAAAGATGAAGCTTTATCACTTGTACCTGCAGGAAGTGTTGCAGTATTTGAGAGTAAGTTCTACGAAACTGATACTACTTTCTTTGCAAGAGGTATTGATGACAAGATCGGCTGTGCTGTTTTGACACATATGATCAAGAATTACGATGAATATGATATGTATTACTCATTCTCTGTTCAGGAAGAGGTCGGTTGCAGAGGCGCAAAGGTTACTGCATACAACATTGACCCGAAGTGTGCAATAGCGGTTGAATGTACGACTGCCGCTGATATCAGCGGGGTTCCTGATGATAGAAATGTATGTTGCCTGTCAAATGGTGCAGCTTTATCACTAATGGACAACGGCACACTATACGATGCAGAGCTGGTTTATAATGTTGCTGACACTGCCGAAAAATACGGAGCAAAAACACAGATGAAAAAGGCAGTTGCAGGTGGAAATAACGCATCTGCACTTCATCTTACAAGATGCGGAGTTAAAACCATTGCCGTATCACTTCCCTGCCGTTATATCCATTCTCCTAATGGAATTGCAAATAAGGAAGACGCAATGAGCGTATATAAAACCGTTGTAGCAGCAGCAAATAAAATGGCTGCCGGTGAAATCTAAATATGAGGTAAATCCATGATAAGACTGATCAAAGATGCTGATGATGTACTCGGAAATAATGTTTTTGCGTGTAAAATACGTTCAAATATGTTGTCATACGGAGAATGTCCTTTTATGTTTACATGGGCACAAAACTCCGATACATATATTCAAAAATTTTCAAATTCACTGACGATCTCGACAGGCGAAAATACAGATTATGAGGAGTTAAAGTCGTTTATTAATACTATTGGTTTTGATACTGTATTCACAGATATGACGACTGCAGAAAAGTTTGGTCTGAATATAATTGACGGCGGTACTATTATGAAATTGAAGGATTTTGTTCCGACATATTTCGACACTCATACACAGATAGTATATCCTGAATATAAGATCATATATAAGCTTCTTAAAATGCTTGAATTTCCATTACCCAATTACGATATGTTTTTGACTGATTTTTCACACAGAGTACGGCATAATTCAGCGAGAGTTGTAAGTGACAATACATATACATCTGTTGCATTTACTGCATGGGAAGACAAGCACTCTGCTGTTATAAGTGCTGTTGCAGTAACACCGCAGATTCGTCACACAGGTCAAGGAAGTAAGGTATTACAGTCGTTATGCCATCTGCTTTTGAAGGATAAGCGGGATATCTATTTATACAGAAGGCTTGATACTCTGGAAGAGTTTTATAATAAAAACGGTTTTTACAATGTAGGATTATATGTTACAGCAACGAAAGGCACAGATAATGAATATAATGTTTAATATTTCCCCGGAAATACTTGATCTATCTGATGAGGTTATATCGGGACTTGATGAGCAATTCAAAAGAATTGACAAAATCACAGAATATAATCAAAATAAAATGCTCAAGGCTTTTATTGATAACAGAGTCAGTGAGGCTTCATTTGCCGGTTCCACCGGATACGGCTATAACGACAGAGGCAGAGAGTCACTTGAAGCGGTATTTGCACAAGTTATGGGAGCTGAGGACTCTATTATCCGACATAATTTTGTAAGCGGTACTCATGCAATTTCAACTGCTTTGTTTGGAGTGCTTAGGCCCGGAGATACGATGTTATGTGTCAGCGGTACACCATATGATACTCTGCACGGCGTTATTGGTCTTTCGGAGGGATCAGGTAACCTGACTGAATTCGGCGTTGTATATGAGCAAATTGAGCTTGTCAGCGATACATTCGACTATAAGTCAATAACCCAAAGACTTGAAAGATCATATGTTAAAATGATATATATTCAGCGTTCAAGAGGATATTCACTTCGCCGTTCGCTCACTGTTGAGGAGATAGGTAAGCTCGTTGAAACAGTAAAACAAGTAAGTCCAGATACTATTGTTATGGCAGATAACTGTTACGGTGAATTTGTACAGACTATTGAGCCAACACAAGTGGGCGTTGATCTCATTGCTGGGTCGCTTATCAAAAACCCAGGCGGTGGTATTGCACCTACCGGCGGATATATAGCAGGTAGATCCGACCTTGTTGAACAATGTGCTTGCAGACTTACTGCACCGGGGATCGGTAAGGAAGTCGGAGCTACTCTTGGACATACAAGAGACTTATTTTTGGGACTTTTCAATGCGCCACACGTAACCGGCGAGGCGATTAAAACTGCAGTTTTTGCATCAAAACTTCTCTCATCTCTTGGATACGAAGTCACACCGACGCCCGAGGAAACACGAGCTGATATTATTCAGGCTGTTGTGTTAGGTAACGAGCAAGCACTTATAGCATTCTGCCAGGGTATGCAAAAAGGAGCTCCGGTTGATTCATTTGTAACTCCGGAGCCATGGGATATGCCAGGATATGATTCACAGGTAATTATGGCAGCAGGTGCATTTACACTAGGAGCATCAATAGAGTTATCAGCAGATGCCCCTCTGCGTGAACCTTACGCTGTTTGGATGCAAGGCGGATTGAATTTTCATAGCGCAAAAACCGGAATATTACTTGCAGTACAATCTATGAAAGATAAGGGTTTACTCGAATTATGAACGGTCTAGTTCTTGAAGGTGGCGCTCAACGAGGAATTTATACTGCAGGTGTGCTCGATATTTTCCTTGATAACGGAATAGATTTTGATACAGTGATCGGTGTATCAGCCGGTGCATTGCATGGATCTTCCTATGTATCAAAGCAAAAAGGCCGGAGTATTGAGTATACTCTTAAATATTGTCGCCACAAGGATTTTATGAGTATCTCATCTTTTATAAGAACCGGCAATATTGTTGGTACTCAATTTTCTTACAGAGATATACCCAACACTCTTGTTCCGTTTGATTACGATGCATTTGAAAGCTCACCAACAAAAATGTATGCTGTTTGTACAAATGTTGATACCGGCAAGGCGGAATACATAGAGTGCGTTAATTTGAGAAGCAATATTGATATACTTCGAGCAAGTGCTTCAATGCCATTTGTATCACAATTTGTTGAACTGTTTGGCAATAAGTATCTTGACGGCGGCGTATCGGACAGTATTCCTGTAAAGAAGGCGCTTGAAATAGGTTGTGATAAAACAGTTGTTGTGCTTACACAACCATTAGGCTACCGAAAAAAAGCGCCTAAAGATTTCATTGCAAATACCAGGTACAGAAAATATCCAAATCTCGCAAATGCCATTAATATGCGATATAAAGTTTACAACGAAACTGCTCAGGCCATTGAGCAATTTGAAAATGAAGGTACCATTTTTGTTATTAGACCAAGCATGAAGGTCAAAATCGGCAGAATGGAAAAAGATCCGGCAGTAATTAAACAGATGTACGAGCTCGGTTGCAATGATGCTAAAAATAGTATGCCAAAGCTAATTGAATATTTAAAAAAATAGAAGTTCGCTTGGGGCACCCGACCTAAGGAAGGTGCTCCAAGGTGGCTCTTGTATCAAAATTAAATAATTGGTTTTGTTAAGCGGTATAGCTATTGGCTATGCCGTTTTTCTTTTACACACCTTTTCAAAGTGTGTAACCCACTATGACACTTTCGACGTGAAGATGTCAGTGGGTTTAAAAATGTAACTCATACAAATTTTTATCCATAGTTGTATTTTGAAAATCCCATTGTGAGCAC
>JAXJVX010000013.1:0-6675 GCA_036308305.1 Acutalibacteraceae bacterium
TGAATTTGCTGAAAAATTAGACCAAGGGTGATTGATTATGTCTTTTGTTCATCTTCATTTGCATACGCAGTATAGTCTTCTTGACGGTGCTTGTCGCATTAATGAGCTGATGGATACGGTAAAAGATCTTGGTATGAATTCAGTAGCTATTACCGATCACGGCGTAATGTACGGCGTGGTCGATTTTTATAAGGCAGCAGTTAAAAGAGGCATTAAGCCAATAATCGGCTGCGAGGTCTATGTCGCGCCCCGAACACGATTCGATAAAGTGAGGGAGTTTGATTCCCAATATTTTCATTTAGTCTTATTGTGCAAAAATAATAAAGGCTATGAAAATTTATGTAAATTATTATCTTTTGCAAATATTGAGGGCTTTTACTATAAACCGAGAGTGGATCGAGAACTGCTTGAAAAGTACTCCGAAGGTCTTATTGCGCTTTCAGGGTGCTTGCAGGGCGAAATTCCTCAGCTACTTGTTGACGGAAGATATAAAACCGCAAAAGATGTAGCATTATACTATAAGAGCATTTTCGGCGAAGAGAATTATTATATCGAACTACAGAATCACGGAATTGCAGAACAAATTAGAATTTTACCTCTGCTTTGCAAACTTGCTGATGAATGCGGAATTAAGACTGTTGCAACAAATGATACTCACTATGTTAAAAAAAGCGATTTTGAGATGCAGAAGTATCTTTTGCTTATCGGTACGAATAAAACCGTGAATGACGACGATACGCTTGAATTTCAGACAAAAGAGTTTTATCTTAAAAACGAAGAAGAAATGTCTTATGCATTTCAGAATTATCCTGATGCAATTGAGAATACACAGAAAATTGCCGATATGTGCAATGTCGAGATCGAATTCGGAGTTACAAAACTGCCGAGATTTGATGTTCCAAATAATCAAGATCACAAGGATTATTTTAAAAGCGCTTGTTATAACGGTTTAAAAAGAATATTTAAAAACGGCGTTATTCCTGAGAAATATGTTGAGCGTCTTGATTATGAAATAGATACAATCAGCCAAATGGGTTATGTTGATTATTATCTTATAGTTAGCGACTTTATATCATATGCAAAGAAAAATGATATTCCCGTTGGTCCCGGTCGTGGTTCAGGTGCTGCAAGTCTTGCCGCCTATTGTATGGGTATCACCGGTGTTGATCCGATAAAATATAATCTTATTTTTGAACGTTTTTTAAATCCCGAACGAGTAACGATGCCTGATTTCGATATTGATTTTTGCTATGTTCGCCGTCAGGAAGTTATTGATTATGTGATAGAAAAATACGGAAAGGACCATGTGGCACAGATAGTGACCTTCGGTACACTCGCTGCGAAGCAGTCGGTGCGTGATGTTGCAAGGGCAATGGCTATACCCTATTCTATTGCTGATTCAGTTGCAAAGCTGATTCCGTTTTCTCATAATCTTTCATTAAAGGATGCTATTAATACAACCGAAGAATTAAGAAGGCTTTATGAAAGTGATAATACCATCAAAAGACTGCTCGACATGGCAATGCGTATCGAGGGTATGCCAAGACATGCATCTACACATGCTGCAGGTGTTGTTATTACAGATAAGCCTGTTTATTGTTATGTACCGTTGAGTATTAACGATGAGGCTGTTGTTACACAGTTTACTATGACTGAGCTTGAAGAGATCGGTCTTTTAAAAATGGATTTTCTCGGTTTGCGAAATCTGACTGTGATAAATGATTGTGAAAAGCTTATCGGCAATGGCTTTGATATAAATGAAATATCTATGGATGACAAAAAAGTATTTAAAATGCTTTCAAAAGGGCTTTCTGATGGCGTATTTCAGCTTGAATCTGCCGGAATGAAACGAGTTATGACTGAATTAAAGCCGTCTTCCATCGAAGATTTGACGGCGTTGATTTCGCTTTACCGTCCGGGCCCTATGCAGTCAATACCAAAGTACATCAGCAACAGACATAATATCGATAAAATAACCTATCCTACTCCCCTATTGAAGCCAATTCTGGATGTTACTTATGGTTGTATGGTTTATCAGGAACAGGTTATGCAGGTATTCAGAACGCTTGCAGGATATTCGCTTGGCAGAGCTGATATCGTTCGGCGTGCTATGGCAAAGAAAAAACATAGCGTTCTTGAAAAAGAGCGTTCAACCTTCATAGAAGGCTGTGATAAAAATGGTATAGCATCTGATATTGCCGAAAGCCTGTTTGACGAGATATCTGCATTTTCATCATATGCATTCAATAAAGCACATGCCGCTGCATATGCGTTTATTGCTTATCAAACTGCGTATTTAAAATGCCATTATCCAACCGAATATATGGCTTCTCTGCTGACTTCTGTGCTTAACAGTACCTCTAAATTACAGGAGTATATTGAAGAACTGCCGAGGATGAATATAAAAATACTCCCTGTTCACATTAACAAAAGTATGGTCAATTTTTCTGCCGAGGACAGTAATATTCGTTTCGGCTTGCTTGCAGTTAAAAATGTGGGATTCAATCTTGTGAATAGCATTATTAAAGATCGTGAGACTAATGGCGAATTCCTTGGATTGTATGATTTTTGTAAGCGCATGTATTCAAGAGAATTAAATCGTCGTGCGGTTGAGTCATTGATCAAATGCGGTGCTGTTGACGGGCTTGGTGCCAACCGATGTCAGATGCTTGATGAGCTTGATAATATAATGCAGAATGTTGCTTATTCTGCAATGAGTACAGTGTCGGGTCAGTTGGATTTTTTTAGTTCAAATAATATAAAGGATGAATATATATTTTCGAAGAAATCGGAATTTTCAGAAGATCTGCTTTTGAAAATGGAAAAAGAAGTAGTTGGTATGTATATTTCAGGTCATCCTCTTGATAAATACAAGGCTATTACTGAGAAAGTTAATTTCACAAAGCTGTCTGATATCATATCCGAAGATAAGTCGATGGATTTTGAAGGGAAAACAGTAACTGTTATTGGTCAGATCGGTAGTATTAAACGCAAAATGACGAAAAACAATGATGAAATGGCCTTTGTAAATCTTGAATCTGAATTCTGCTCCTTAGAAATGCTTCTGTTCCCAAAATTATATAAAATGTATTCAAGACTTTTATCGCTTCAAAAGGTAGTAATTGCAACAGCAAGAGTCAGTCTTAATGATAATAAGCCGCCATCATTGATTTGTGAAAGGCTTTATGATGCCAACACATACGAAGTGCCGGAAGACATAAGCTTATATTTAAAATTGCAACGAAATGATAGTTATTTAATTAATAAAATCAAGGATATTTTAAAAAAGAATAAAGGTGAAAGCTGTGTATTTGCTTATTTTGCAGACAGTGGCAAAACATTCCGTTTAAATGGTGCGAACTGCAATATTTCAGATAAACTGATTGCCGAACTCAAAGAGTTACTTGGAGAAGAAAATGTAAAGAGAAAATAAGAGCACTTCATTTTTGAAGTGCTCTTAAACTATCTAATTTTTACCCGTAAAAACGAACCTTTTTCAACGGGATCGCAGTAGAACTTCACAGTTTGCGCTGCGTATCTTGCGCATTCAAGAGGATTCATATCCTTATCAAACAATGCATCAACTGTAATTTTATATGAACCTCGCGTCGGTGAAAGCACATCGTAGGTGCCGGGATAAAATCTATTTCTCTGTGCAATGGTGGCAAGACCATCATTGTAGTCTTCCACTATGCCTATAAGCTCATAATCACGGATATATCCGCCATTATCATAAACCTGACCTGAAACAGGCTTTCCGTAATAAAAAGCGGTAGAATATACTCTATGGCTGATTTTATTTACTTCCTCAATAATATCCTCACTTACCTTATAATCCTCTGCATAGCCGGATTTAATATATCCATCTACGGCCTGACGGTATGCTGATGTAACACAAGCAGTATAATACTCTGTTTTTGCTCTGCCTTCTATTTTAAGGCTGGTAACACCGGCTTTATGAAGCTCAGGAATATGCTCGATCATACACATATCCTGCGCATTGAGAATATAGCTGCCATCCTCGTCCTCAAATATCGGAATAAATTCACCTGGACGCTTTTCTTCAACAAGATTGTATTTCCAACGGCATGGTTGTGCACAATCGCCTCTGTTGGAGTCTCTGCCGGTGAGGTAGTTTGAAAGCAGACATCTGCCGGAAACAGACATACATATTGCGCCATGAACAAATGCTTCAAGTTCAAGATCAGCCGGCGTTTTTGCACGAATCTCCGCAATTTCTTCAATTGACAACTCTCTTGCAAGCACTACCCTTTTGGCGCCGATATCATGATAAAATCGTGCAGTCTCATAGTTCAGAATGCCGGTTTGAACAGAAATATGCAGTTCAGTATCAGGTGCATACTTTTTAACCATTTCAATAGCGCCTACATCTGTAACAATGAATGCATCAACCCCTGCATTTGCCGCAGAGTTGATGAACTCAGGAAGATGCACTATTTCATTGTTTCTAGGCAAAGTGTTAAGTGTAACATATGCTTTCCTGCTGTGAGAATGAGCATATTCAACACCGTTTATAAGATCTTCCTCACTGAAATTGCCTGGGGCAGCTCTCATACCGAATTGCTTGCCTGCAAAATATACTGCATCTGCTCCAAAATCGACTGCTGCTTTAAGCCTTGTCAGATCTCCGGCCGGAGATAAAACCTCTAATAAATTACCATTCATAATTATGCCCACAAACCTTGACTTTTTAATTTATATATAATAGCATTGTGCTCATCAAGCGAATTAGTATAATAAAAATTCATATTCTTATCAGTTACAAAATATGTTGCTTCTATTTTCTCATTGGGATATAGTGCAGCGTTGATAGCATCAATACTCATGCTACACAAGGGTCCGGGAGGTAATCCCTCATAGACATTTGTATCATAGCGTGAGCTGAAATACTTTGAAGTAGGGGTTGATCCCAATAGCTTCTTATCATTCCAATTAAGTCTGTTATAGAATACTTGTGCTACGTTTTTCATTTCGTCAGGCATACCACTTGCTTCAAGTTCAATAATAGAAGCCATAGTGAGTATTTCATGCATAGAGTAACCAAGCTCATCGGCACGCTTATACATTTCATCAGTAAGCTTGCTGTCAAGATTTGAAATCATCTTTTCAAGAGCGAGCTTTGCACAGTTTTCTCCGTCTTCCCCATCACTAACATACATACGATATGTATCGGGATAAAGATATCCTTCAAGCAGATAATATACTGATTCAGACGGTATATCGTTAACAAGCTCAAAATTGAATTTGTAATCCTCTATTGCATCATAAAATTCCTGTTCAGAGCAAACTCCTTTTTCATTAAGAATTTGGGCAATTTCCTCAATGTTTGCTCCATCAGGAACGGTTAACTCGACTTCTTCTTTAAAGGAACGAGCGGTTGTAAGCTCATCAGCTATACCGCTGTATCCGGCGGCGGCATCAAGCTCATGCGTGCCGATCTGATACAGTCCGTCTGTATTTGAAAGCTTTGAATATACTCGGTATATCAACGGATACTTGATAACACCGGCGTCCTTAAGCTTATTTGCAATAATTTCTGTTGTATCGCTTTCTTCAATCACAACGATATACGATACTCCATCTTTTGCAAGCAGACCTGTGACATCAAAAAAAGTCATAAGCACAGTTGCGGCAATGCCGATAGACAATCCAACAATAACAAAAAGCCAGATTATTGTGCTGACTACTCCTTTTTTTCGTTTTTTCTTATTTTTAGCTTTTTTCATAGAAACATCCGAAATGTCAATTCCGCCTTCATCAGTAAGCGGAGATTCACCGTCGTCAACATTATACATTTCAGCCGATGACACAACCTTTTCATATATGTCATTTGAGGGCTGAATGTTTTGTATATTATTTTCGTCTTGCATTATTTCACCTTTTCCTACGATTAATAATTATTTGTTTATCTGTTATAACAATATTTGTTGCACGATCGTATCTGCCATGGATAAGCTTTTTATTGATGCAGTTATCGTAGCATACTCCAATAGTATAACCGCTGTATTTTGACAGAAATCTGTCATAATATCCTCCGCCGTATCCCAGTCTATAACCGTATCTGTCATAGCTCAAAGCAGGAACGATACAGATGCTTTTACTGAAATCAATAACAGATTCTGATTTATCAGGACAAGGCTCGTCAACACCAAAAGAGCCGGGAGATAGCTCATCAAGTGAATTTATATAATAAAACTCCATTTCTCTTGTATTTGGAACACATCTGGGCACTGCAACCTTTTTGCCGAGCTTTATTGAATATGTGATCAGCGATCTTGTATCGACCTCAATAGGAGTTGATACATAGGTTATCACTGTTTCACAATTAATAAATTTATACTGCTTCAAAATTGATTGTAAAATTTCGGTGTCAGCGTTGCATTTTTCATCTGAAGTCATGTTTTTTCTTATTGCTTTATACTGCGTTCGGAGTTGATTTTTATACTCTCGTATATCACTTATTGGGGACATTGCATTGATTCCTTAACATGAGTTGCTTCCTGTTTTCCTGCCAATTCTTTTCCAATCAAATACGCAAAGTCAAATACTGCACCGGCACCTTTGCCTGTGATAATATTGCCGTCAATTTCAGCTGAATTGCCCGTAAATACTGCATTACCAAGTTGGGATTCAAATCCCGGGAAACAGGTCACA
>JAXJVX010000014.1:0-1482 GCA_036308305.1 Acutalibacteraceae bacterium
CTGTGGTTGAAAGTTTCTAACTATGGCGGTTACTGACAAATTCATGAAACGGCAAGCAGAGAATGCCAAGGCTGATGCACTTGTATGCTTGACCTGCAAAAAGGCAGAATGCAATGGATCGGCACAATGTTTCCGTGAAATGAAAAAGCTATACCAAAAGGAAAAGGGGCGAACCGATGAAAAAGGCACTTGATGCACGAATGAGGGCAATCGAGGAAAAGGCGGCGATGCTGTCAAAGTTTGCACCTGTCAATGTGGCAATCAGCAAGGCGGCATTCTATGACGAATTGCCGGAGGATTCATGGCGTGACCTTTACTGTGAGTATATCGGCATTGACAGAGCAGTACTGGAGCAGATCATGCAGATGGCTTTGGGTGATTTGCATTTCATTATGCGAGATGTTGAAAAACCCACCACGGACGAACTGAAAGAGATCGTTGCCGAGGTGGAACAGATGGTAAATGGTTTGGAAACCTGTTGAACATTGTTGAAAGATTCTTATATAGCGCATTCGGCGCAGACATGAGTTTCTCCTTTTGAAAGGGAAAGCCGTCCGGCGTTTGTCGGGCGGTTTTCTCATGCCAAAATAAAGAAAAAAGGCGGCTTTCCGTGATTGGAAAACCGTCTTTTAGTTTGCTTAAACTTTCCAGCGATGACCGCAGTCTTGACAGACAGCGTATGTAACAGTTTTACTTACTACCTTTGTATGTTTGCCAAATATTGCGATAATCAGCTTTGGAAGAGTAAGGAACAGCCATGCCATAGGTTCCCACCACCAACCGATGAACAGCCAATACAGGCAACCTTTTTTGTGCTTTTCTTTTACTTCGTTGACAGTCTGCACTTGAATATTTTCACTTTTGCACTTAGGACAAGTCATTATTATCACCTCAACTTTAATTGTTGCATACCAATTATCGCATATTTGGGGAAAATGTCAAGTATAAACATCACTTGCGATAATGAAAAATCATTTTGGATAAGATAGAATGTATATGGGTGGTGATATAATGATTGCAGATACAATTAAAAATTTGCGGCAACAATCTGGATTAACACAATCTGACCTTGCCAAGAGATTAAATATCACCCGCTCAAGTGTGAATGCGTGGGAAATGGGAATTTCTATTCCTTCTACACAATATGTAGTTGAGTTAGCAGAACTTTTCAAAGTTTCCACCGACTACATTTTAGGATTGTCAAATGGCGGTGTAATAAGTACTGCTTCACTTACAGAGGAACAAACGAAAATTCTATTTACGCTTGTTCAATATTTCAATAGAGAAAACGAAAAGAACGGCTAAGAGATCATCTCAAAGCCGTTCTTTTTCTGTGATGGTATTAAAGCCAAACCACGATAGCAAAGCCACCTTTGAAGAAATAAGGTTTGTTTAATACCCTTGTGGTGGAGCCGAGGGGAATCGAACCCCTGTCCGAAAGCAACTTGGAAAGAACTTCTCCGGGCGCAGTTTGTTATTTAC
>JAXJVX010000015.1:0-6457 GCA_036308305.1 Acutalibacteraceae bacterium
AATAAAGCCATGGAGCGTCCGCATGAGTGGTTTAACGGCTTTATTTCTACTGATACTGAGCCTGTTGCTTTTGATACATCAAGAAGAGCGTTTCTCGGCGTATACGGCAGCATCCAGGAGCCGGACGGCGTTAAGAAAAACACACTTTCAAATTCTTACGCTGCCTGCGAGCAAATGGTCGGTGCCTTCCAGCACGATTTCACACTTTCAGCAGGTGAAAGTGTGAGTTATTCAGTTATCATCGGTGCGGCTGACAGTATGGAAACTGCCTCTGGGATTGCAAACGGTGTTTTTGCAAGTGGCAAGATCGAGGCTGACTTTGCTGCATTGCTCGACAGCAAAAAAGAAATGAGCGAGGATATCTTCGTTGAAACTCCCGATGAAAAAGTAAACAATTTCGCAAACTATTGGCTCAAGCAGCAGGTGCAGCTCTGTGCTGAAGTCGGTCGTGATACCGGCAAGGGCTTCCGTGATCAGCTTCAGGACGCATGGGCAGTTGCCTCCTTCAATCCGCAGCTTGCAAAGGAAAAGATCCTTGAAACCCTTACATATATGTATTCTGACGGCAGATGCGTTCGTGGTTGGTTGCCGCTTGATCATCATATTTATTCCGACGGTCCCACATGGGTACCGCCCACGATCAACGCATATATCAAGGAAACAGGTGATGTTGATTTCTTAAAATATCCCGTAAAATATCTTGATGAGGGTGAGGATACTGTATTTGATCACATTCTCACCGCAATGCGTTTCGTTTCCGACGATCTCGGTGAGCACAAGCTCGTTAAATCCCGTGACGGTGACTGGAACGATTCACTCAATATGACAGGTCTTAAGGGCAAGGGTGAGTCTGTATGGACATCTATTGCTTGCTACTATGCGCTCAATAACACCGCCGAGATCGCTAAAAATATTCTAGGTGATGATGCGATCGCTAACGAGATGACCGAGCGTGCTGCTCGCATCCGTGAAGCTGTAAACGAAAACGGATGGGACGGAAATTGGTATCTCGCCGCTATCAACGACTATAATGAAAAAGTCGGATCACACACCGAAAAAGAGGGTATGATCTACCTCAATTCACAGACATGGGCTGTGCTTTCGGACATCTGTGATGACGATCGCAAGAAGGCTTGCCTTGATGCAGTTGATACATATCTTGATTCTGACTACGGCCCGCTCACACTCTATCCCACATACACACAGTTCAACAACAGAATAGGCCGTCTTACAAGCTTTATCCCCGGCATCTGGGAAAACGGCACGCCGTATTGTCACGGCGGCACCTTCAAGGTCGTTGCAGACTGTATTGAGGGCAGAGGCGACAAGGCTTACGAAACTATTACAAAAATACTTCCCGACAGCGCTACCAATCCTTCAGAGCAATCGGGCTGTGAGCCTTATGTTGTGACTAATATGTTCTTTGGTCCCGATAATCCACGCAAGGGCGAAACGCTGTTCGCATGGGTAACCGGTACTGCAGGCTGGATGTTCAGAGCTATCACGCAGTATATGTGCGGTTTCCATCCGTCATACAGCTCATTTGAATTGAAGCCCTGTATTCCTGCTGATTGGAAAAAGGTAACTATGCACCGTAAATTCAGGGGCGATGTTTACAACATCACTATCGTGAATGAAAACGGCAAAGAATGTGGTGTTAGCTCTATTACTGTTGACGGCAAAGCTATCGACGGTAACATAGTTCCGCTTTTCGGTGACGGAAAATCACATGAAATAACAGTTGAAATGTAATAAAAAACGGAGATGACTTAGGCGAGTTATATTGCTTCGCAGTTATATTCGGCTATAGCCGAGTGTTATTCGCTTCGCGAGTTTAGGGGCGAATAAAATATCACTAAAACCGCAAGGTTTTAATATCACTCTTTTAGAAATCTCTCGCCGTTGGTGAGGTGTTCTAAAAGAATATCACTGTGAGACCTGTCTCACAATATCACTTGTTAGTCTTATTTTTTGAGATAGGTAAAATTTTAAAGTATGTAACCCACTATGACACTTTCAAACAGAAAGTGTCAATTTTTATATAAAACGAAAATTGGGAGTACACTTCCTTACGAAGTGTCTCCGCAAGGAATGCTCTTTTTGTGCATATGAAATGAATATTTGGCTTTATGGATATTATCAGAAATACCACATTGCACATAATTATGAATAGCAGAGGTAGATAATCTACTTATAGTCAATTATACAATAAAGTATTTTCACTTTTGCTATTTACATTCACACTAATTGATGTTAAAATAGCAATAAATTATCTGTTGAGGTAAGTGTTATGAGGGAAAAAATTCTTTTTGACAAAGGCTGGCTTTTCCATAAAGGGGATATTGAAGTAAAGACCCCCCAGGTTAAAGGGCCAATCTACACATCAGCTAAAACTGAACGTATGAAATACGGTCCGGCTTGCATTTATTTTAACGATGCAGTAGATGATTTCCGAATTGATGTTGAGTTTTCGCCTTATAAGTGGGAAAATGTTGATCTTCCACATGACTATGTTATATCAGGCGAGCCTAAGGAGGAAAACAATCCGGCTCTCGGCTTCTTTGACTATGAGAATGCGTGGTATAGAAAGCATTTTACTCTTGGTGAAGAAGATAAAGGTCGCCGTTTAACGCTGTACTTTGAGGGTGTTGCCACACGCTGTAAAGTATATCTTAACGGCTGTGAAATGGCACATAATCTTTGCGGCTATACATCTTTTGAAATAGATATTTCAGACTATGTGAAGTTCGGTGAAGATAATGTACTTGCCGTATATACATATTTCAATGCACCTGAGGGTTGGTGGTATCAGGGTGGTGGCATATACCGCCATGTCTGGCTCAACAAGACTGATCTTGTTTCAGTTGATCTGTACGGTGTATATGCTGCGCCGATCAAGAACGATGGCAAATGGAGCTTGCAGCTTGAAACTACTGTTGTAAATGAAAACTATGATGATAAGTCGGTAGAGATAGTGACTGAGCTCATTGATAGAGAAAGCAATCTTATAAGCAAGACAACAGCAGCGGTCGATGTCAGCTTTAAAGATAAGGCTACTGCAAAGTATGTTATGCAATGTGATGATATCAACGAATGGAATGTTGATTCTCCTTATATCTACACTGTTCGTACTCATTTGTTTGTCGACGGTGAATGTGTGGATACCTATGATACCAAAATCGGCTTCCGCGAGTATTATATTGATGCTGATAAGGGCTTGTTTATCAACGGCAAGCATGTTTTTATCAACGGTGTTTGCGGACACGGTGACTTTGGTCTGACCGGCAAAGCAGTTCCCGATAACATTTTCAGATACAAGGTACAGCTTATGAAGGAGATGGGTGCGAACGGCTACCGTTGCAGTCATTATCCGCAGGCAGAAAGCTTTATGGATGCGCTTGATGAAAATGGATTTGTTGTAATGAATGAGGTTCGTTGGTTTGATTCCACTGAGGAAGGCTTAAAGCAGATGGAAATGCTTATAAAGCGTGACCGCAACCGTCCTTCAGTTATAATGTGGTCACTCGGCAACGAGGAAATGCACCATGTAACAGAGGAGGGACGCCGCATCAACAAAACCATGATTGCCCGTGCTAAAAAACTGGATAAATACCGCTATACTACTTCTGCAGTTTCGATTTCTCCTGATAAGGCTACGGTTTACGATGATCTTGATCTTATCGGTATCAACTACAATCATTGGTTGTTTGATGTTGTCCGTGAGAAGTACCCCAACACGCCGATCTATTCTTCGGAGTGTTGTGCGACCTCAACTACGCGTGGCTGGTATTTCGACGATAATTCAAAGCGTGCATATGCACCGGCATATGATCGTGACACAAACTCATGGTTTACCGGTAGAGAGCGCTTGTGGAAAATGCTTAAAGATCGCCCGTGGATGTTTGGCGAGTTCCAATGGATAGCATTTGAGCACCGTGGTGAGGCAATGTGGCCCCGTGTCTGCTCACAGTCAGGTGCAATTGATCTGTTTTTACAAAAGAAAGATGCTTTTTACCATAACCAATCCTACTGGCTTAGCACACCGATGGTACATCTTCTGCCGCATTGGAATTGGAAGAGCCGCATCGGCGAAAAGATTAAGGTGTTTGCATACACAAACTGTGAACAGCTAGAACTTATTTTAAACGGAAAATCCTTTGGAATAACCAATATCGAAAAGTATTCACACGGTGAATGGAATGTTGAGTATGAGCCGGGTACTTTGACTGTCAAGGGTTATATTGGCGGCAAAGTCGTATGCACAGATGAAGTCAGAACAACGGGCAAGCCTGCTGCATTAAAGCTCACGCTTGATAACGGTGATATCTGTGCAAATGGTCAGGATATTGCAGTTGTTACCTGCTCTGCGGTGGATGAAAACGGACTTGAAGTTCCCGATGCAACACCGTTCGTATCATTTGATTGCAGTAATGAGATTGCGAAGATAGTTGGCACCGGATCGGATATCAGCGATCATACACCGGTTGGCTGTCCCGATCGAAAAATGCGTGCAGGCAAGATAACTGTTGCGCTTAAGGCAGGCGAAAAGACAGGCAGTGTTGAACTGTTTGCTCATGCAGACGGTCTTGACGATGCAAGATTGGTTATAGATTTAAAATAGGAGACAGGCAAAATTTATGGAGATTTTTTCAGCAACATTATCCCAGATGGCGGTATTGTTGATATTTATAGCATTGGGTTTTATTATTCAGAAGACGGGTATATTTCCTGATGATTTTGCAGGCGGGCTTTCAAAACTTGAAAATTATTTTTTGATCCCCGCAGTCATTATCAAAACATTTATGACCAACTGCACTCTGCCAAACCTTAAATCGCAATGGCAATGCGTGCTGTATTCGACAGTTTTGCTTGCTGCTGCGATAGTAATCGGTGTGGCGTTGGCGAAGATTTTTTCCAAATCCAAGTATGAGCGCAGTATATACACTTACTCGTTCACCGTTGCTAATTTCAGCTTTATGGGAATTGCGGTGGTAAACGGTGCATTCGGTGACATGACCGTTGCCGGTACCGATATATCATATAGCTTTGTGTATATGATGTTTATCCTGCCGCTTAATCTGTTTGTATATACCGCCGGTGTTGCAATGCTCACACCGGGCAGAAAATTTTTCTCGGTCAGATCTTTTATAAATCCAATATTTATTGCAATAGTTGTCGGTATTATTCTCGGACTTACCAACTCTGCTGAACTTTTGAGTGATTACGCACCGTTTATTTATTCAGAGTCTAACTCCTCCTGCGTGATATCGTCGCTCGCAGCGTGTATGGCACCGCTTGCAATGATAATTACGGGGTTTGTTATCGGACGGTACAATATAGTCAAGCTGTTGAAGATAAAAAAGGTGTATATTGCATCGGCAATACGGCTGATAATAATTCCGGCGGTGTTTATATTAGTGCTTAAGGCATTGAACGCACCGTATGAGATTCAGTTTGTGGCGCTTGCCGCATATTGTATGCCGCTTGGACTTAATACGGTCGTTATTCCGGAAGCATACGGTGGTGACACCTCACTCGGAGCCAGCATGGCACTGATATCACACACACTCGGTGCAATTACCATTCCGCTGATGTATTTGTGGCTTATGTAAATAATAAAAAACTACCGAGAAGGCCAAGTACCCGTAAGGATACTTGGCCTTCTCGGCGGTTTTATTATTTTGTCAGATTGATTTTTCTGTCTTTGAAGTAATATTCCTTATCATGATCATTTACTTCACGCAGTATCTTAAATTATATACAAAGTATTTGTGAGAAAAAGAATATACAGTCGGCCCAATTATATATACAAGGCTTGCTTTGCCTTTTGTGGAACGAGGTGGTATCTCACATCAGTGTTGCAGAAATCAAGAGATTAAACACTGATCATAAACTCACAATACTTAAAAGTATGGTAGAATACATCCACGAAAACTACAATCATAAAATAACTCTCGGCAATATTGCGGCGGCAGGGCATATATCAAAGCGTACAAGCGAAAATCTATTTTTAGAGTATCAAAATAAAACTCCGATAGAGTTTTTAACAGATTATCGGTTAAGAAAGGGCATAGAGCTCATGAAAAACACCGATATGACTATTCTCGAAATTAGCCTTGCAGTGGGGTTTTCGTCCGGCAGCTATTTTGCAGAAACCTTTAAAAATGTTTTTGGAAAAAGTCCTACTGAATACAGACGGAATATATAACCGGCTGAAATAGAAAGGACCTGATTTTCAGGTCCCCTCAAGCTGTAGACAAAGCAGTCGGAGTTTTTCTTCGATTGCTTATGATATTTGATAATTATTCACAGTCTATAACGGTATAGCCTGCATCGGTTACAGCCTTGATAAGAATATCATTAGCTATCTCTTTTTCAAGTGTGACAGTTGCGGTCTTTGTTTCAAGCACAACATCAACTGTGCTGACTCCCTCAACCGATGAGAGCGCCTTTGTTA
>JAXJVX010000016.1:0-2211 GCA_036308305.1 Acutalibacteraceae bacterium
ATCTCAAACTATCGAATGTTATCCACTCATTTGTATTAACTCTTATCTTATTGCCCTTGATATCCCATACGGATACCTTTGGGCGCAGCATGGTATATACCTGATTTTTCTTCTTGCCAAAATAGCTGTAGAAGTCTCTGCCCTTGATGCTGTTCGTGCCATAGCGTTCGTCACCACGGTAAGCCGTTGCCCTGCCGCCGTTATCGAGATGCACCGCACGCTCTGAAATGTACGCAACACCGTTGATCTTCATATCCTGTGCTGCACAACATATCTTCCACGATGGGATGACTTTACCGTCCTTGCCGTAGAATACTGCATCGACCGCTTTGCCTGAAACATGCGTACCGTTTCCGTTGCCGCCGACCGCTTTATCGTGAGCAGCTGTTCTATATCCACTATTGATGATTACTTTTGTACATTCAATCACGGTATAGAGCTTTTCTAGAAAATCGAGTATTACAGTATCTACTTTGACTACATCGCTGTAAAGTTTACTTCCCGATGCAGAAGCAAACTCCCCTACACTAAAGTGTGAGGAGAGTTTTTTTGATCTGTCTTTTGCGTATGAATATGTTTTTACTGCCATATCATTCAGCCTCCTTTACCTCCGGCAAGCCTGCAACCGATGTCAACAACGAGATAACACCTGCAAGCACCGATGCGGATGCTACCACCGCCCAATTTACTTCACAGATAACAGCAGATGTGCCGATAGTTGCAACCGCAGTCTGTGCTACGGTCTTTATTGCACGCACACCTGCTGCCTTTATCCAGTGTTTAAAGTTTTTCATTAGAATCATCCTTTCTTTATTCGTGATTATGTTCTAAATCATCCAACCGATGATTTATGACCTTTATCTTTTCTTCGACTATCGGAATACGTTCAGCAAAATTGTTGTGCTTATCCACCTTCTTTTCAAGCTGTGACAAGCGGTATGTAGTGAGCTTTGCGCTTGTTACGATACCTCCGAAAGCGCCCAACGCTGTGCCGCATAGGGAAATAAGAGCTACTATTACTTCTGACATTTTTATTTTACCTCGCTATCATTTATTCAATAGGCTCGTTGACGGTGATGATACTGTTCTCGTTGATATCCTGACAAGTAATCGTAAAATATGCCACCGTTGCAAGTCCGTCCCATTCAGGCACAGTAAATTGTGTGATGTTTCCATCTTCATCGTATTCTGCGTTGAATGTAGGTCCTAATAATCCTGTTTCTGCATTAAGTAGATTTGCCGAAGCAAGCCAAGTGCGAGTTGCATCGTAAAAACCGATACTTCCTCTGTTGTCATTCGTGCTTTCACTATACGGATATGCTGTCATATTTTTCAGCCTTATAACATCACCTATCGCACAAGGCACCAGTCCTGCAACATCCCAGCCCGTTGCAGCAATATATCCGCTGCTGCTTGAATATCTTGTATTGTTAATATAACCGACACTGCCATCTTCGCCTGTTAATACGGTTCCGTCAACTATGCTTACTGCCAACGGCAAAACATTAGTATATACTGCCGGACGCTTTGTTAATGCAACGGTACGGCTCTCACCTCTGCCAATTCTGATTACATTAACGGTTAAATTATCATAGTCAGCAATTATTGCATTGATAGAACCTTCGTCTGTTGTGCCGTGTTCGGGCATTGTACCGCTTCTGTCGTGAATTGCATCAGCATCAACTAGAATAATAGGAATACCGCCGTTTGATGAACCATCATAGTCCTCGTGACAATGACCACCGATGCAGAATTCTACCCATCCTGTGCAATCACTATAATCGCCACTTCTTGCATTATAATTGTCAAGTTCGGTCAAGACTAGTTCGGCATCATCTGAAATACCGCTTATTACGGGAGGATAATTTGTATAATCATTCTCATACCAAATGTGGGATATTACTACTATGTGCCATTCACCGGGCGTAGTCAGCAAAGCATTTTTTAAAAATTCAGCTTGTGCAGAATTGTAATTTAAAAATGCGGTATCAAGATAAATATACCTTGTTCTCTCACTGGCACAGTCGATGTAATAATACAATCCGTTTTTTCCTCGCACAATATCGGGCGTTTCTTCAGGCGCTAACAAATACGCATATACATACTGTTCAGAGAACAGATTATTTGTTGTATTTCCATCATCGTGATTACCTACAACACTATGATGATTCGGCAAATCTCTTAACCTTTCCCTCCAATCCCATAAATAAG
>JAXJVX010000017.1:0-1988 GCA_036308305.1 Acutalibacteraceae bacterium
ACTGAAGGTATGATCAAAAACAATAGCAATAAATTAAACGAAGAGGTGTTTTGGGAGATAGCTTCATCTGTTTTCGGTGATAAAATAGTAAAAGACAGGCCTATTTTTGATGAATTTTACGAACATGAATTTGACAAAATAAAGTCGTCCTGCGGCTATGACAAAAGAGCTGCTCAAACAGTGCAAAGACTGAAAAGCAACGGATACCGTGTTGTGCTTGCAACTAATCCAATTTTCCCATCACGTGCTACCGAGTGGCGTATTACTTGGGCAGGGCTTGCTCCATCCGATTTTGAGCTATATACTACATACGAAAACATCAACCGTTCAAAACCAAATCCCGAATACTATCTTGAAATCACAAAAAAGCTCAAGGTAAAGCCGGAAGAATGTATTATGGTCGGCAACGATGTATCAGACGATATGGTTGCAAGGAATTTAGGTATGAAGGTGTTTCTTTTGACCGACTGTCTTATAAACAAGGATAATGTTGATATTTCGCAGTATCCGAACGGTAGCTTTGATGAGCTTAATGCATACATCGACAGTTTATAAATACAATTAATTAAGAGGTATTGACTTTTTTCGAGCCAATACCCCTTTTTTCAACAATTGTTGAACTAAAATTGAAGTTGAGTTGTAAATTCTTTATTATGATTTAATATAATATGACATTTAGGCGGCAAAAATGACCGGATGATGAAAAGGGAGGAATTAAATTATGAAAAAATACATTCTTTACAATCCCCACGCAGGTAACGGCAAATGCAAAACAAATGTTGAAGCACTCAAAACTTTATATGAAAATGCCGTGCTTATTGATATGCGTAAAGTAACAAGCTATGTGACTTTTTTTGCAGGGCTTGAAGTATCTGATGATGTGATTATTTGCGGTGGTGACGGCACATTAAATCGCTTTATCAACGATACAAACGGTATTGATATCAAAAACAATATTTATTACTACGCTATCGGAAGCGGCAACGATTTTGCCCGTGATCTGGGTAAAGAGAAGGGCGCCGAACCTACCTTCTGCATCAACAAGTATATTCGCGATCTCCCCACCGTTACGGTAAACGGTAAAAAGTATTTGTTTATTAACGGTGTTGGTTACGGGATTGACGGATACTGTTGCGAAGTCGGCGATATGCTGCATGAAAAAAACGACAACGAAAATACTAATAAGCCGATTAATTAGACATCAATTGCGATCAAGGGACTATTGTTTCATTATAAGCCGACAAATGCAACCGTTACGGTGGACGGCAAAAAGCATACATATAAAAAGGTGTGGCTTGCACCTACAATGAATGGAAAATACTACGGTGGAGGTATGATGCCGACACCTGAACAGAAGCGGCTTCAGGCTGAAAAGAAGCTCTCAATTCTCGTTTTCCACAATAGCGGCAAGTTGAAAACGCTGATGATATTTCCGTCGCTTTTCAAGGGCAAGCATATTGAATATACAAAACAGGTGGATATTTTAAGTGGAAAAGAGATCACAGTAGAATTCGACCGACCTGCGGCCTTGCAAATAGACGGTGAAACGATATTGAATGTAACTAAATATACGGCAACTGCCGCAAATAGTGCTGTTATTAAAGAAAAGAAAGCTGCTGCAATGATGAAATAAGAAAATACCGTAAGTCTAACAATGACTTACGGTATTTAGCTTTATATCTCCGGTTTAAACGATGGCATAAGTTCAAGCTTAAACAGATTGCGTTTATGCATATCGTCTATTCTCTTCTTTTTATCAAGATCATCTATCTCTCCGGTGCGAATATATCGGTCAAGCTCTGCATATGTGAAGCCTAGATTATCCTCATCTGTCTTACCACATAGGCCGTCAATCGGTGTTTTGTCCACTAAAACATCGGGAATTCCGAGAGTTCTGCCTATTTGCTTGACTTCATCAACAGTAAGATGAGAAAGCGGACTGAAATCGCCCGCCGCATCACCGTAGCGTGTAGCGTAGCCTACCCAAT
>JAXJVX010000018.1:0-3225 GCA_036308305.1 Acutalibacteraceae bacterium
CATCTTAAAACCGAAAAGGCTACGGTCATTACGGTTGAAAGTAGTGCAGGAAATAACGGTGAAGATCATCATTGTTACTGCCAGCAAAACCATCAACCACACAAAGGTTGTTTTGATTATGCTTAGTGCTTTCTTCATATTAAGAATCACTCTCCTCATTCTTTCTGAAATACTGCTTGACCGATTGATAGATTACGCGGAACACGTGCTCGGCATAATTGTCTTCCTTCGGCATTTGGTCGTTATGTACCTTAACCGCAAAATCAAGCATTACATTTAATATATGGTTGAGTATCATCCATACGTCTGCCTCGTCCTTAAAAGCATCCTTGAACTTATCAACGAGCGGCTTATAGCGTCGCTTATGATTTTCGGCGGAATACCGTGTGAAATACGGTGAATAGTAATACCGAACAAAAGCAAGGCATTTATCTCGGTTACCGAGCATAAATTTCCATATTGCCGAGAAGTAGAATCTGCAGCGCAGTTCATAGTCCATTTCCTGCATATACATAACTTCAACGTGTTGCAGGGCTTTTGCTACAAGCTCGTCGTCAAGTTCCTCAAAGGTTTTCTTCAGCATATCTTCCTTGTCTTCAAAACAACGATAGATATATGCCTGATTGATGCTTGTTTCTATTCCGATTTGCTTGGTAGTTGCTTTGTCAAGTCCGTCTTGCGCAATGACATGGATAGTCCCGTCAATGAGCCTGCGACGGAGTTCATCCTGTTTCATTTCTGATTTTCTCCTTCCTTGCCGTAAACGATTGCTACATTTATCGGCAAAATAAAGCAAACGTCGGGCGTTTGCATAAAGATTACAGACAGAAATAAAACGGACGGAAACATAAGGAACAAGCAATACTATATAGGTTTTAACCCTGCCTGCTGAATAACGGCAATTGGCAACATAATGGGTATTATGTTGTAACAATAGCCGAACAAGCATACCTCGTTACTTTATTAGTACGAAGAAATTATAGCACAGTTTGGTAAAAAAAGCAAGTGATTTTCGATAAAAAATGAGATTTACATAAAAATGACGGAATTTGGGCGTGGCAAACAAGACCTTTTGTACTAATTTTTCAAAAGGTCTTATTTGTCATGCCTTTATTTCGTTGTAACAGAGCTTTTGCCTTCGTCAAAACCGATTTTTCCATTGTTTTTTACAACATAATACCCATTATGTGATATTCAACCGCTGCTCTGTGTGGCGGTTTTATTTTTTATATAATCAATCGCATATTTTCCATGCGGCGCTGATGTTCGGCACCGGTGGTAATAATATAGATGCGTGTGGTGTTGATGTTCGAGTGACCGAGAATGTCTGCTAACTTTGCAATATCCTTTTCAATACCGTAAAAGGTTCGTGCAAATAGGTGCCGTAAATTGTGCGGAAATACCTTTTGCGGCGAAACGCCGGCCTGTTCGCACAGATCCTTCATCTGCCGCCAGATATTACTGCGGTTGAGCGGCTTACCACTTTTGGTTACGAAGAGTACACCCGTGGTGATTCCTTGCTCAATCGCATACCGCAATAGTTTCTTTTGCAGTGCTTTGACAATGAATATCTTTCTTGTCTTACCCTTGCAGGAAACTACTGCCTCACCTCGCCTGACAGCCTCCAATGTTATAAATTCCAGTTCACTGACACGAATGCCTGTTCCGCAGATGGTTTGAACGACCAGGGACAGACGTTCGTTTTTCTTTTGCTCAGCAGTACAGACAAGTGCGGTATATTCCGCTTTGGTGAGTTCCTTGTCCTCAGAGCAGTATGCTTCTTTCTGCACCTTAAACTGCTTAACACATAGGTCATGCCATCCCATAAAACGCAAAAACGAATTGAGTGCAGCCAGCATAGAGTTGGCGCTTCGTATGGCGTAGGTTTGCTCCAAGGATGCTTTGTATTCTAATACAAGCGATTTGCTTAGGAGCTTGTCTGTGGCATACTCCGCAAAGCAGCGAAGATCACGCATATATTTTTCACGAGTTGCTTATGCCTTCTCATTTTCGATTAAATACTTCTCAAATGAGGTAAGCGTTTGATTGGTAATAATTCTTTTTTTCATACCAAAACCTCCGTTTCTCTTCTTCTATTTTACTATTATTTTGCGCTTTAACTATTAAGTTAAACATCAGACGCAAAAACGGAGTTTGGGCTTATTCAATTTTTATTACAGAGCTATTATGAGATTTACTTATCTAAAACATTGATTACAGGAACACTTTTTCTGTTTGCATACATAATAGTGTTCTTGGTTCCGCTTGGGCTACCGTTCCATACGGCGATTACCCTTGCCGAGTGATCTACCATCCACTCATTTCTAATTTGATAGCAACCACGGCTATAATGGGAACAGACCTCTTTTATAAAATCTGCTTTTGCCATAATAGCGGCATACCTTTTTTGCCATGAAATAGGCCATCGGTTTTCAAATCCGGGATGCGGACTTGCCGCGATTAGTTTCAACGGTAACTCTTCTTTCAGTTCCAGAACCACCTCTGCTGCCCAGATATCGACGCCGGGTGCCATACCCGTAATAAACACATTGATTCCGTCTGCGATTGCCAGACGGATTTCTTTTTCAAGTTCCGCCTTGACTTCACTTTCGGGTAGCGACAGTTTTTCAGGACGGTGCCCTGTAAAGCAACATCGATGAAGTCTTTTTTCGTTTTCTATCATAACAATAATCCACCTACAATCTCTCACAAATAAAATCGTATGCATATAAATAAAGACGATTTATAAAAATAATTATATAATTGCTGACTAATACAGTCAAGTGCGTATGAACGAATACTGAAAAAAAGAATGCAAAAAGTATAATAAATATAGGAATTATTTATTGTATGTAAGTGAGGTTGTAATTATGGGGAAGGAAGTAGATTATAAAAATAGGGATCGTTTCATACAACTCGGTATCGCTATTTCAACACTCAGAAGAATTCGTGGATTATCGCAAGAAAAATTAGCTGAGATGGCAGATATCAGCCGTTCATTGCTGAGTAACATCGAAGCGCCCAACATGGCTTATGGATTCTCCTTGGATGTGTTTTATAATATAGCAGACGCATTAGATATTGCTCCCGAAGATTTAATAAAAGCATCTGTATTTTCTGATGAGCTATTTTCTGTAGATGTATCTGCATTGTTATTGGGCGGATTATCATCAGGACATGTCAAATTACCACCCTCTTCAATAGGATCGCCCATTGGTGTAATAA
>JAXJVX010000019.1:0-10732 GCA_036308305.1 Acutalibacteraceae bacterium
AACAATAGGAGAGAACGTTTATGAAAATCAAAAAAATATTGGCTATCCTTATGGCAGTATTAATTTTCGTTTCGGCATGCGCTGTTTCGGCTTCAGCTACTTCGACAGTTGAGTATGTCGGCTACGAAGAGGTTGCTTATAATATGGAAGAGCTTTTTGATTCAATGCGTTTGCTCGGCAGAGCTGTTATGAACGGAACTAAGCTCGGTATGGCTATGAACGGCTCCGGCTTTGAATTTAAGGCGATTTGCGAGGGTGATATTACCTTGCGCCTTACATCTTCAGCTTCGGGTTATATCAAAATAATTGTTGACGATGATTACGACAACGCTTTCCGTGTAACTATCGACGGTCCGGGGAGATTTGTTGTTGATACAAATATGGCACCGGGACTTCATACAATTCAGGTAGTGCGTGCAACCGAGTTCAACAAAGGCGAATTCATGATCCGCTCTATTGCTATTTGTGGTGAAAAATACGGCGCTCCGCCAGCTGAAAAGGGTATGAAGCTTGAATTTTACGGCGATTCTCTTACCGCAGGCTACGGCAATATTGCAACCGGCAGTGGCAAAGGTGGCTGGCAGTATCAGGACGGGACCCTTACCTACGCTGCCTTCTGCGCTCGTGAGCTTGATGCCGATTACAGCGCAATTGCGGCTTCAGGTCACGGAATTACAACCGGCTTCTCATCACGTAGTCAATTAATTTCAACCTATTGGGACAAAACCGGTGTAACAGGCTTTGATTGGGACTTTTCTTATGACGCTGATGTTGTTGTAATTAACCTCGGTACCAATGACCAGAGTTATTTTACCAACAGCAAAACTCAATGTAATGAGGAAGAATTTAAAACCAATGCCCGTGCGCTGATTGACGGAATTTTAAGTCACAACAGTGATTGTAAAATGTATTGGATTTATGGTATGGCTTATCTTGCAGATAACGATTATCACAGCATCGTTACATGGCTTGGTGATCTTGCCGACGAGTACGACTGCCTTGACTTGTTGTATATCTCAACCGGTGCTTCAGGTGGTGACGGACATCCGACAGTTGCTCAGCATCAGGCAGCAGGTAAGATACTTGTTGATGTAATCAGGAAGTACTATACCGACAACGGTCTTGAATTTCCTGAAAATCCCGAAGACCCGTTGCCCCCGCCGTCTTATCAGATAGGTGACTGCAACGGTGATGATGCTATCAACGGTAAAGACGTGCTTGCACTCCGTAAGTATATCGTAAATCTTATCGGCGATGATGAAATTGTGCTTAAAGCTGCAGACTGCAACGGTGACGACGCTATCAACGGTAAAGACGTTTTACAGCTTCGCAAATATATTGTTGGTTTGATAAATGAATTCTAATCTCAAAAGTTTAATACTTTAACTGATTGCCCGACCTCTAAAATATGAAGTCGGGCATCTTTTTTATCCGCCTGAAACTTTGCTGACTTTTGAGAGTAAAGTAATTAATTGATTTACTAAAATTGATGTAAAAAGCTGCTTTGGCGAAAGGCTTCAAAGCAGCTTTTTATCTTTTTATGATTTTTTAAACGAACAGGTAATCCTTTATCAGCAAAGCTCTTGCTGGTGTCGCTTCTACGCCGTCAATCTTCAACGGTACTGCGCAAAAAACCGTTGCCCCGTCCGGTATAAAGTGCGACGGAACGGCTTTTGCAGAATATCTTGAAACCGTGAGAGACAAAACTCCCGATTTCAGTGAGGCCTTCATATATATTTCATGCGGCAATTACGATGAACATTAAAATGACTATAGGAACTACTGCTTTGCAATAGATATTGAAGCTTTGCCGGAAGGCATAATGGTTGTATATTAATAAAAGTAATAAACAAAAACCACAGGTATTCCTGTGGTTTTTACTTTTGTTACAGCACCTCTGCCATATCCAGCACAAGTTGTTTGGTTTTCTCCCAGCCAAGGCACGGGTCGGTGATGGATTTGCCGTAAACACCGCCGTCGATCGGCTGGCAATCGTCCTCAATATAGCTTTCGATCATAAATCCTTTGACAAGCTGTTTGATATGCTCATTCTGACGGCGTGAGTGCAGAACTTCCTTGCAGATGCGTATCTGCTGTAAATACTGCTTTCCGGAATTGGAATGGTTACAATCCACGATCAGCGCCATGTTCTGAAGATTTTTCGCTTTATACATCTCATAAAGCAGGTTAAGGTCTTCATAATGATAATTAGGTATCCACTGACCGTGCTTGTTTACAGAGCCTCGGATGATAGCGTGGCACAAGGGATTTCCGTCAGTCGAGATCTCGTTTCCGCTGTATATAAAGGTGTGTGAGGACTGTGCCGCAACAATTGAATTGAGCATAACTGAAAAGTCGCCGCTGGTGGGATTTTTCATGCCCACCGCCATGTCGATGCCGCTTGATACAAGACGGTGCTGCTGATTTTCGACCGAACGGGCACCTATGGCAATGTAAGACAGCACATCATCAAGATAACTGTAGTTTTCAGGATAAAGCATCTCATCCGCACATGAAAGCCCGCTCATTTCAATAGCCTTTGTATGGAGCTTGCGGATAGCAATAAGTCCTCCAAGCAGGTCGGGCTTTGCGTTGGGATCGGGCTGATGCACCATGCCCTTGTAGCCTTCGCCGGTGGTTCTCGGCTTATTTGTATAAATTCTCGGTATCATCAGTATCTTATCACTCACCTGCTCCTGCAACGAGGCAAGACGCTCGATATAATCAAGCACCGAGTCCTCCTTGTCGGCAGAGCAAGGACCTATAATGAGTATGAATTTATCACTTTTGCCCTCAAGAACAGCTTTTATCTGCTCGTCTCTTTTCTGCTTTGCTGCCTTTGCGGTTGAAGACAACGGATAATCCTTCTTTATCTCATCGGCAGACGGAAGCCGACGCAAATAGTTCATTCCCATAAATAAACCCCTCAAAAAAATCAAGTTGATGTGCAAGATATTATACAACACAAAGTGTTAAATGTCAAATCTACTTAAAAATATGATAATTTAATGTTTACAAACGGCGAAGAATTGGTTATAATTAAATAGATTATTTGATAATGAGGTAATATGCATTATGGATAAAAAATATGTAGCGCTCACATTTGATGACGGTCCCAATAATGTTGTGACCCCGCTGGTGCTGGATGCACTCGAAAAATACAGCATTCCTGCAACATTTATGCTGGTTGGCAGAAATATTAAGGATGATGTTAAGGATGTGATGCAGCGGCAAAAAGCACTTGGCTGCGAATTTGCAAATCACGGCTTCAATCATTTGCATATGACCGCACTTTCATCTGATGAACGAAAGGCAGAGATAGAAAAAACACAAAATCTTGTCGAAAAATACACCGGATGCATACCAAAGGTGTTCCGCCCGCCGTATATTGATGTTGACGAGGATTTGTTGAAAAGCACGGGGCTGATACCGGTATGCGGTCTCGGTTGTTCCGACTGGGATAAAAATGTGGATAAAGACCGCACTGCATCGGAAATGATAAAGAATACACGCCCCGGTCACATTATGCTGCTGCATGACAGCGACTATAATGCAAAGACTGCCTATGCGCTTGATGATATAATCCCTGCGCTGAAGTCAAAGGGATATGAGTTTGTAACGGTGTCGGAGCTGTTTAAGTTGTATAAGGTCACACCGGTTGCCGGAAAAATGTATACTAATGTATTGGAGGATAACTAATGAGAAGAATATCTAACCCTGTAATAACTGTTATTAAGTATGTATTTTCATTCGTACTGATGTTTATTTTGTTCTGGTTTATGCTGCCGCCGCTTAATCTCCGCAGCGGTGAATTCTGGAGCTATGTTATCAACTGCATTATTATTTTTGTGGTAGTGCACGCATTTTCATATATTGTTATATTTATCAGATCGCTGCAATCGGTCGGCGGATATGACCGCAGGGAAAAATTCAGTATTAAAAAGCTGGGCATACCGGCGATTGTTGCAGTAGGTCTTGCAGTAGTGTTGATCGTTTTTTCAATGGTAATGAACCTTGTCGGCGCTGAAATCTTCAATGCAGGCAGATATAATCAGCTTCTCACGCTTTCAGACGGTGACTTTTCCGAAGATGTTGCGGAGCTTAAAATGTCGCAGATACCGGTCGTAGACCGTGATACCTCCGTGGCTCTTGGTAAGCGAAAGCTCGGTGAAATGTCGGATCTTGTTTCACAGTTTGAGATAGCAGAGAATTATACACAGATAAACTACAATGAAGTACCGACCCGTACAACACTGCTTGAATACGGTGATGTTATCAAGTGGTTCAACAACCATGGTGACGGCATACCCGGATATCTTCGTGTTGATATGACAACTCAGGAGGTCGAGCTTGTCCGTCTTTCAGAGGGCATCAAGTACTCCGAAAGTGACTATTTTATGCGAAATATAAACCGCTATCTGCGTTTTAACTATCCTACCAAGATTTTTGATAACCTCTCCTTCGAAATAGATGACGACGGCAATCCCTATTGGGTCGCATCGGTAGTTGAGTATAAGATCGGCTTCTGGAGCGGTAAGGATATCGGCGGTGCGGTGCTTGTCAATGCCGTGACCGGTGAGCATCAGTATTATGAGCTTGACGAGATACCGCAGTGGGTCGATCAGGTGTATGATGCGGATATGATAATCAATCAGCTTACCTACAACGGTAAGTACCGTTCGGGATATTTCAATTCTATTTTCGGTCAGAAGGGCGTGCTTGCACCTACCGAGGGCTACAATTATCTTGCTATTGATGATGATGTATGGCTTTACACAGGTATGACATCAGTTGTAAGTGATGAGTCAAATGTCGGCTTCGTGCTTGTAAATCTGCGTACCAAAGAAGCAAAATATTATGAAGTACCCGGCGCAGAGGAATATTCTGCAATGGAATCAGCAGAGGGTCAGGTGCAGGAAAAGAATTATACTGCAACCTTCCCGATACTGCTTAATGTATCAGACAGACCGACCTACTTTATGTCACTTAAAGATGATGCTGGTCTTGTCAAGATGTATGCATTCGTTGATGTTCAGCAGTATCAGATAGTCGGCACGGGTAGCTCGGTAGACGAGGCAAAGGCAGACTATATCAAGAAGCTCGGCAGTGAAAACATAGAGGTAACCAATGATAACCCCGATGTTGTCACAAAGACAGTTGAGGTGACCGTATCCGATGTTGCAACTGCGGTAGTCGGCGGTAATACGAAGTATTATATTAAGACCGATAACGGCACATTTATTGTTGATATCACCCTGTCATCTGATCTGCCTTTTGTAAGCAGTGGTGATAAAGCGGTCGTTACCATCAAAACCTCAACGGAAGAAACATCAGCAGATATCTCCGAAGAGATCGTCGGATTTAAACTCAAATGAGCATCAAAGCAGTAATTTTTGATATGGACGGGGTGCTGGTGGAGAGTGAGGTACGTAATTATAAAGCCAAGCTTGAGGTGCTCAGCCGCTTCGGCGTAAGCTTTGATTACGATTACTATTCACAGTTCCCCGGCAATTCAAATTTATATGTGTGGGATAAAATAAAGTCCGATTTCGGCATAACGGAGGACACAAAAAAGCTTGATGCGCTTGACAGCGAAGCAAGACGGACGCTTATTAAAAAAGAGGGTCATATCGCCGTTTGCGGTGCAGTTGAGCTTGTGCGCCGTACCGCACAAAAGTTTCCGATAGCACTTGCCTCCGGTTCGCCTATGTGGATAATCGAGGATGCAATGAAGTCTGTCGGTCTTTACGAACTGTTTTCGGCACGCATATCAGGTGAAGATATGAAACGCTGTAAGCCTTATCCCGATATATTTCTTGCGGCTGCAAAGGCACTTGGCGTTAAAAGTGACGAGTGCGCCGTTATCGAAGACTCCGCAAACGGAGTTGCAGCGGCAAAAGCGGCAGGTATGTTCTGTGTCGGCTTTGTAAATGAAAATTCAGGTCATCAGGATCTATCATCAGCCGATATGATTATAAACAAACTTAATATGTTGGATTTTTCAACATTGAATTAAACTACAATAAAGGACGGTCACAAAACAATGGCAAAAGAACTTGCAAAGACTTATGAACCCCAAGAGGTTGAGTCGCGTACATATGATTTTTGGCAAAAGGGCGGATGGTTCAAGGCAAAGCCTGATAAATCAAAGAAACCCTATACGATCGTTATGCCGCCTCCGAATGTAACTGCACAGCTGCATATGGGTCATGCGCTTGATAACACATTGCAGGATATTCTCATCCGCTACCGCAGAATGCAGGGTTATTCTGTTCTATGGCTTCCCGGTACAGACCACGCTGCTATTGCAACCGAAGCTAAGATCGTTGCAGCAATGGCTGAGGAGGGCATCACAAAAGAGGATCTCGGCCGTGACGGATTTATGAAGCGTGCCTGGGAGTGGAAGGAGCATTATGCAGGCAGAATTATCGGTCAGCTCAAAAAGATAGGCTCTTCCTGCGACTGGTCAAGAGAGCGCTTTACTATGGATGAGGGCTGCTCTGCCGCTGTTAATGAGGTGTTCTGCCGACTTTACGAAAAAGGTCTTATCTACCGTGGTGAGCGTATAATCAACTGGTGTCCGCACTGTCTTACATCTATCTCAGATGCAGAGGTGGATTATGAGGAACAAGCCGGAAAGTTCTGGCATCTTCGCTATAAGCTTTCAGATGGCAGCGGATATGTTGAGCTTGCTACAACCCGTCCCGAAACCCTACTGGGTGATACAGCCGTTGCAGTAAATCCGAAGGACGAGCGCTATAAGGATATCATCGGTAAAACCGTTGTTCTTCCGCTTGTCGGTAGAGAGATACCTGTTGTGGCAGATGATTATGTAGAAATGGATTTCGGTACAGGCGTTGTAAAAATAACACCGGCTCACGATCCTAACGATTTTGAAGTTGGTCTGCGTCATGAACTGCCGATAATCAATGTAATGACACCCGATGCAAAGATAACCGCTGACTATCCTAAGTATGCAGGTATGGACAGATACGAGGCAAGAAAGCAGATAGTTGAGGATCTTGAAGCAGAAGGCGCACTTGTTAAGATTGAGGATCATGTTCACAATGTAGGCACCTGCTACCGTTGTGCAACCACCGTTGAGCCGAGAGTATCAAAGCAGTGGTTTGTTAAGATGAAACCGCTTGCAGGTCCTGCTATTGATGCAGTAAAGACGGGCGAAACAAAATTCGTGCCCGAGCGTTTTGAAAAGATTTATTTCCATTGGCTTGAAAACATCCGTGACTGGTGTATTTCCCGCCAGCTTTGGTGGGGACATCGTATTCCTGCATATTATTGCGACGAGTGCGGCGAGATAATGGTATCAAAGGATGCAGTTTGCAAGTGTGCAAAGTGCGGCTCTGATAAGGTCACACAAGATCCCGATACACTTGATACATGGTTCAGCTCAGCACTTTGGCCGTTCTCAACACTTGGTTGGCCGGATGAAAACAGCGAGGACTTTAAATACTTCTATCCCACAAACACACTTGTTACCGGTTACGATATCATTCCGTTTTGGGTAATGCGTATGATGTTCTCCGGTATCGAGCAGACAGGACAGGTTCCTTTTGATACCGTGCTTATCCACGGTCTTGTAAGAGATGCACAGGGCAGAAAGATGTCGAAATCACTCGGTAACGGTGTTGATCCGCTTGGTGAGATCGAAAGATACGGCGCAGACGCTCTGCGTTTCACTCTTGCTACGGGTAACAGCCCCGGAAACGATATGCGTTATTCACCTGAGCGAGTTGAAGCGTCACGCAATTTTGCAAATAAGCTCTGGAATGCGGCTCGCTTTATTCTTATGAATCTTGGCGAAGACGAAAAGGCAGCGCACATACCCGACGGTTTACAGATCGAGGATAAGTGGATACTTTCAAAATTCAACACACTCGTTAAGGAAGTAACGGAAAATCTTGATCGCTTTGAGCTTGGCCTTGCTGTTGCAAAGCTTTATGACTTTATTTGGGATGTATTCTGCGATTGGTACATTGAAATTGCAAAGATCCGCTTCAACACCGAAACCGGCAATACTGCAAGAGCGGTACTCGTTTATGTTATGGACGGAGTATTGAAGCTTCTCCATCCGTTTATGCCGTTTATCACAGAGGAGATATGGCAGAGCATTCCGCATGAGGGCGAAAGTATTATGATATCGCCGTGGCCGCTTTACAGTAATGCCCTCGGCTTTGCGGCGGATGAAAAGGAATTTGAGCGTGTTATTGCAGCAGTTCGTGCTATCCGCAATCGCCGTGCAGAAATGAATGTTGCACCTTCAAAGAAAGCGGCTGTATATATCGCAACTTCATTTAAGGATACATTTAATTCTTGCCGTGCAGTAGTTGCAAAATTGGCAAGCGGCAGTGAGGTATCGGTTGACGATGCTTTTGCACTCGAAAATGCAGTTACTGTTGTAACTGACGACGCAAAGATATATATGCCTCTCGGCGAGCTTGTTGACTTTGCAGCAGAAGCAAAGCGTCTTACCAAAGAGCGTGACGATATTATGAAAAAGCTCACTATCACCGAAAACAAACTTAATAACCCCGGCTTCCTTGCAAAAGCACCTGAGGCGGTTATTGAGGAGCAAAAAGCGAAAGCAGTCGTTATGCGTGAGCGTATTGCGCTTATCGACCAGGAACTCAGTAATCTTAAATAAGTATTAAAAAGGCGGTGATATCACCGCCTTTTTGAAAGGATATTTTATGAATGCCGTAGATTATATCAATTCGTTTTTAAAATTCGGCTCAAAACCCGGGCTTGAGCGCATCTCAAATCTTTTAAAGCTGCTCGGTAATCCCGAAAAGGATTTAAAATTTATCCATGTCGCAGGTACAAACGGCAAGGGCTCGACATGCTGCTATATATCAAATATTCTGCGTGCGGCAGGCTACAAGGTTGGCATGTTTATCTCGCCCTATGTTCTTGAATTCCGTGAGCGTTTTCAGATAAACGGTGAAATGATACCGTATGATGAGCTTGAGAGCATCACACAAATGGTAAAGGCTGCGGTCGATACACTCGATGATGAGATGATGGTCACGGAATTTGAACTGATAACGGCGATAAGCTATATATATTTCAAGCAGAATAAATGTGATGTTGTGGTGTTGGAAGTCGGGCTTGGCGGAATGTACGATTCCACTAATACAATAGATACTCCGTGCTGCTCGGTCATCACCTCAATCTCCTTTGACCATACTGCGATCCTAGGCAATACTCTGTCGGAAATTGCGGCGCAGAAATGCGGAATTATTAAACAGAGCGGCAGGTGCGTAAGCTATCCTGTCCAAAGCGATGGAGCGATGAGTGTGATAAAGTCTGTGGCAAGGGAAAAGCAAAATACTCTTGTGGTGCCTGATTTAAATTCGCTTGCTGTTTCGGACAACGGTATTTTTGGAAGTGCCGTGCGATATAAGGGATTGGATTTTTCCCTCAGAATGGCAGGTAAGTTTCAGCCATATAACGCTGTTGTCGCAATTGAGGCAGTGAAACTTTGCGGTCTTTGCATCAGTGATGAGCAGATAAGGGAGGGGCTTTCAAATTCCGTATTTCCTGCAAGATGCGAGCTGATAAATAATGACCCGATCATTATTCTTGACGGTGCTCACAATCCCGATGGTGTTACAGCGCTTGCTCGATTGATTGAAAACCTGCCTTGCTCCCCTATCGGTGTTATGGGAATGATGGCGGATAAGGATATTGATGCTGTTATGGAGATAATCGCTCCGCTTCTCTCGAAAATATATTGTGTAACTCCTAAAAACCCGCGTTCCATCTCGGCACAGGAGCTGTGTAGGATAGCATCACGCTATACCGAAGCGATAGCATTTTCGGATACCGAAAAAGCGGTCACGGAAGCAAGAAATGAAAACAAACCGCTCGTTGTGTGCGGCTCGTTCTATCTTGCAAGTGAAGTCCGCCCATGGCTTATCGGATAGAATAAATAAAGTCTGACAGAGTTCATCTGTCAGACTTTTAAGCTTTTTATATGGCGCATCACATGCACCGTCTTTTTAAAGACGACCGTTATTTATCATATCTTCAAGTTTCGTTTTTTGTTGCCTGTCGGCATTGCGCCATGCTTTTACAAGCTGCGTTTCAGACATCATGAGTCCGCTTGAACGAGCCGGTACTCCGAGCAGGCTGTCTGTACTGATGCCGAAGGCTTTTGATACAGCGATAATAATTTCCGCTTCACTCATCGGTGCAGCATCTTCAAATCCGCATCTTTCATATATCTCATTTTCAGATACATTCAGCCGGTTCGACAGCAATTTCAGCAATTCCGAATTCTTTGACATTCTTTTTCTCCATATCGTTAAAATGTTAGTTTAACCAACATTTTTTGAAAATTATACCCCAATAATTTGTATTTGTCAACATATATACATATTCTATATAAGGCTTATATTTATCAAAACGAAAAAATTTTGCAATTTTAAAAAATTTATGTTGACAAATAGCCTGCGATAATATAAAATAAAAAGGCTAATGTAAACTCGGTAAATGGGCTTATATCAAGCAAAAAGTAAATTGAAAGGAGAAATGTCTGAAATGCCTACCTTTAACCAGTTGGTACGCACAGGTCGTGAAACATCTGTTAAAAAGTCAAAGGCACCTGCTCTTAATAAGGGTTTCAACTCTAAAAAGCGTGTTGCAATTGACCAGAGCTCACCCCAGAAGCGCGGCGTTTGTACTGCAGTAAGAACTATGACACCGAAAAAGC
>JAXJVX010000020.1:0-8399 GCA_036308305.1 Acutalibacteraceae bacterium
GACATATTCTGCATTGGAAACTTTTTCTATATCCTGAACAGCCTCGCCATATCCTGCAAATACAAAATGAGTATTCGGCATACGCTTTGCTACTTCTAGCAAAGTATTAGTTCCTTTATCCTTTGATAAATGGCCAAATTGCAAAATATAATTCTCTTTTTTAACGTTCATAATTTCAACTTGATCTACAAAATTATGTATTGCAACGGTTTTATTACGAAAACGTTCTTGCGTATCAAGCTTTTTCTTCAAAAATTCACTACAGCAAACAATAGTATCAATATATGAATATGCCTTATTGTACTTCCAAAAATACGCATCTAACATACCAAGTAAGCTTTTGGAGAAAGAATTCTTAACACATTTTGTTCTTAAGCAATATGTATAATTCCCGTTAAGGCACTTTTCACACACTTGTATATTACTGTCAAACAAGCCATGACTCGGACATATCAGCTGATAGTCATGAGCAGTATATACGATCTTTACTTTTTTTTCGGTATTATTTCTATATTTTTCGATCTCAAGAATAATTGATGGTGTTAAATGAAACTGAATATTATTCAAGTGCACAACATCCGGTTGAAAGTCATTAAGAACTTTATAAATCTTTCTACGTGCTTCAAAAGAATAAATTATACGAAACGGTGCTTTAAAATTTCTCAAAATACCTGTCGTAAAATCCATGTCGGAAACATATGCGTTCGCATTATTGCCAACAATGTTCTTATTATTTTCAAGTCCGAAATACTGTACCTCATTACCGTTTTTTTTCAGCAGTTCGCCAAGTTGTAATGCATATGTTTCTGCTCCGCCTTTACGATACAGAAACTTATTCACCATCAATATTTTCATATATTTTTCTTCTCAAACAATTCATTTTTTATCAGAAAATAACGCAAAAAAGCGCAAAATCCCCATATAAACATCCTCACACATTATAATAATATCATCTTAAAGTTAAATGGTCAATAGAATTTATTGATAAATTACATTAAAAATAATTGGCAAATGTATTGTTTTTTAAATAATCTCATTTTTTACAATAAAACAGGTATTTATTTTCAGTTATATTGAAGCACAACAGGATAACAATATAATTGCAAACGCAACGCAAATTAGTTTTTAAAGGAGTGAAATATAAAATGTCAAAGCAGTCTTTGGTACCGCAGGCAAGAGAGGCACTTGACAAGTTCAAGATGGAAGCCGCTTCTGAAGTAGGCGTAAACCTCAAAAACGGTTACAACGGCGATCTCACATCTCGTCAGGCAGGTTCTGTAGGCGGTCAGATGGTTAAAAAGATGATCGAATCTTACGAAAACGGCATGAAGTAAATTTATAGCCGATAAAATTAAGGGAGTGTGCTTTATATAAAGCGCACTCCCAAAGACTAAAGATACATATTAATAACCGAGATTTTCACCTACTAGAATTACCTTGATCCTGCCTGCAGGGCGGGACACACGGGTCGTTACCATATGAACGCAGACTGTTTGCTCACTCTTGCAATCAGTACATCTGCCGCCCATTTTACAACCTGTAACGATATCAAAGCGCTGTGCATTTATCGGCGCTGCTACAGTTCTTGCACGGGTAAGAGCATCCTCTGCTGTTTTAGCTATTTTATTGATGCCGGCAATTACTATAACGCTTTTAGGACCGAATATCATTGCAGCAACACGGTTTCCGTTACCGTCAATATTGACAAGCTGACCGTCCTCGCTTATAGCATTTGCGCTCATAATATATGTATCTGCAAAAAATGCTTCACGCATAGCCTTACCGGGATCTTCTGCCTCGGCACGGTCAATACAGTTATAATTTCCGCTTTTCACAGCATCGATAAGACCTATCTCCTTTGCGGTCATCGTGCCGCCCCATGTGACGGTATCACCCTCCGGGATAAGCGATAAAGCAAGTTCTTTTGCTTCACTTGCAGTATTAACATAGTAAGCGTCAAAATGGCGCTTTTTCAATGCTTGAACTACACTTGCTCCCAATTTTTCGTTTCTTATTTCAAACGGTGTCATTATTATTTCCTCCTATTTATGATCTGCCTTTAAATGTAGAACGGCATTTCGGACAGGTAATAGTTATCTTACCCTTTCCGAGCGGCACACGCAGCTTTGCCTTGCATTTTTTGCATTTAAAATATTTATACTGATTTTTCGGCTGTTCGTAAAAACTGGTATCATATCCATTACTATAACCTTTATATCCGCCGTATGTTCCGCTGTTACTTTTCTTACGGAATTTTGAGACAAACTGCAGATATTTATCATTCTCACGGCGACGGGCATCAAGGTTGCGTGACAAAAATCTGAATATTGCCCAAGCAAGCAATGCATATGAGATAACAACCAAAACAAGATATAGCGTTGCAAATGGGATGAACCACCGTAATATGCTTGCTGTAAGCGATACTGCCATCGATGCAATGAGAAGCACGAAATTCAAACTGTCAAACCCGTTTCTGCCCTGCATAAACTGCATTAATCTGTATCTGAACATATAAGAATACATCTCCTTTATGTATTTATTATATACTAAATTCCCGATGATTTTGTTAATAGAAAATAAACTTTTTAAGTAAATTACGGTGATTTTGCAAAATTGCCAAGTGAAGTGTGGTTTTTTAGTGAAATTTATGCAAAAGGTAAAAATAAAAAAGTTTGTCTGTTTTTGTTGACAGAAACGCAAAATATATGTTAAAATACATCTGTATTCCACTTGGAGGTATCAGTGCAATGAAGCAGTTTATCACTCATAAAGCCTGCTGTGTCGGGATAGTTGCGTGCAAATTGCCGAATTGCAAGCATTTCACACCACAAGTATAATTATAGCTGTCCATTTTCGGACGGCTTTTTCTTTTTGAAAGGACGGTAATTTCAATGAAAAAAGTAGGCATTGTAATGGGTAGCGCAAGCGATCTGCCGGTCGTACAGAAGGCTATCGATACTTTAGAAGAATTCGGTGTACCTTATGAGGTACATATTTACTCCGCTCACCGCACCCCCGTGCAGGCGAGAGATTTTGCAATAAACGCACGAAAAAATGACTTCGGCGCAATTATTGCAGCTGCAGGAAAAGCTGCTCACCTTGCAGGTGCTCTTGCAGCAAACACAACACTGCCGGTTATCGGTATCCCCGTAAAATCCTCAACCTTTGACGGTATGGATGCATTGCTCTCAACCGTCCAGATGCCAAGCGGTATCCCCGTTGCAACCGTTGCAGTTGACGGTGCAGCGAACGCAGCGCTTCTTGCAATGCAGATAATCTCTGTTGCTGACAGCGATATAGCAGCGCTTCTTGATAAGCAGCGTGAGGATAACGCAAAAAAGGTGCTCCAAAGCGATGCAGAGATATCATCAAAATACAATAAATAATTGAAAGGATCAAAATATATATGCGTAAACTCAATGAAGAATGTGGTGTATTTGGTATTTACTCTCCCTTCACCTGTGATGTTGCATCCTCTGTTTATTACGGACTTTTCTCTTTGCAGCACAGAGGTCAGGAAAGCTGCGGCATCGTTGTAAATGATGACGGACTTTTCACCACTCATAAGGACGAAGGTATTGTAAACGATGTTTTCACACATCAAATACTTAATTCTTTGGGCGAAGGCAACATAGCTATCGGTCATGTCCGCTATGGCACCTCCGGTACCAAAGGCCGTGAGAATGCACAGCCTACTGTTGTAAACCATATAAAAGGCCGTATGGCACTTGCTCATAACGGATGTCTTATAAATACTGACCTGCTTCGCGATGAGCTTGAATTGCAGGGTTCTATTTTTCACACAGTAAGTGATACCGAGGTTATTTCTTATATCATTACTAAAGAACGCCTTACAGCGCCATCTATAGAACAGGCAGTATGTCAGGCAATGGAAAAAATAAAGGGTGCTTATTCGCTTATCGTAATGTCCCCTTCAAAGCTTATTGCTGCGCGTGACCCGCACGGTCTGCGTCCGCTTTGCTACGGCATCACTGAAGACGGCAGGTATATTATTGCATCCGAAAGCTGTGCTCTTGATGCAGCAGGAGCTAAGATGATCCGTGAGCTTATGCCCGGTGAGATCATTATTTTTGATAAGAAGGGCGTCCGCACGATCACTGAGCATTGCAATAAATGCGATCCTAAATTCTGTGTGTTTGAGTATATTTACTTTGCCCGTCCCGACTCATGTATAGACGGTTGCTCAGTACATAATGCACGCCTTCGTGCAGGTATGCACCTCGCCAAGGAGCATCCGGTAGAAGCAGATGTGGTTATCGGAGTTCCCGATTCCGGTCTTGACGCTGCTATCGGCTACGCTATGGGTTCGGGTATTCCGTATGAAATAGGCTTTATCAAGAATAAGTATATCGGCAGAACTTTTATCGTTCCCGGTCAGAAAACTCGTGAAGATAAGGTCAGAATCAAGCTTAATGTTATCGAAAGTGTTGTAAAAGGCAAGCGGGTTGTCATGGTTGATGACTCTATAGTACGAGGTACGACCTGTGCACGAATCATCAAGCTGCTTCGTGATGCAGGTGCAAAAGAGGTACATATGAGAGTCTCCTCTCCCCCATTCATTGAGCCTTGCTACTATGGTACGGATATCGGCTCAAGAGAGGCACTTATTGCAAACAATCACTCTATCAGCGAGATAGCAAAGATAATTGATGTTGATACTTTAGGATATCTTAGCCTTGAAGCAACAAAACAGCTTGCATATGACAAGGAATGTCAGGGCTTCTGTACCGCTTGCTTCGACGGTGAATATCCGACCGAAGCGCCGGTAATAACACGCAAAAACAAATTCAATAAGAAAATATCCGAAAAGAATATATAAAATTTGAAAGGAAACCTGAACGATGAATAAAAACAGTTTCTCTGAAAGCTACAAGGAGGCAGGCGTTGATATTACTGCCGGTTACAAAGCGGTTTCTCTTATGAAGGAGCATATTGCTAAAACGGTTACAAGCGGTGTGCTTGACGGTATCGGCGGTTTTGGCGGTCTTTTTGAAATGGATCTTACCGGTATTGAAAAACCGGTATTGGTGAGCGGCACCGACGGTGTAGGCACAAAGCTTAAGTTAGCATTTTTGACAGGTATTCACGATACTATCGGTATCGACTGCGTGGCTATGTGTGCAAATGATATCGTTTGCTGTGGTGCTAAACCGCTTTTGTTCCTCGACTACATTGCAGTTGGTAAAAATGTGCCTGAGCGTGTTGCGGAGATAGTGTCAGGCGTTGCAGAAGGTTGTGTTCAATCCGGTGCGGCGCTTGTCGGCGGTGAAACTGCTGAAATGCCCGGCTTTTATGATGTTGATGAATATGATGTAGCAGGCTTCTGTGTTGGTGTTGTTGATAAATCTAAAATACTTGACAACCGCAATGTTAAAGCAGGCGATGTGCTTATTGCACTTCCTTCAAGCGGTTTCCATTCAAACGGATATTCGCTTGTAAGAAAGATCTTTGATGTTGATAACGCTGACCTTACCGCTCCAGTTGCAGAATATGGCGGTAAGTCTTTGGGTGAAGTGCTTATCACTCCTACAAAGATATATGTTAAGCCCATCTTGAAGTTACTTGATGAGGTTACGGTCAAATCTATCGCTCACATCACAGGCGGCGGATTCTTTGAGAATATTCCGCGTGCACTCCCAGATGGTATCAGCGCTAAGATCGAAAAGGCTGCTGTAAAGACTCCGCCTATCTTTAGTATCGCTGCCAAGAAAGGCGGTATTGATGAGCGTGAAATGTTCAATACCTTCAATATGGGTGTGGGTATGACCGTTGTTGTAGCTAAAGAAGATGCTGACAAAGCTATTGAAGTGCTTAAGTCAGCAGGTGAAGATGCTTATATCCTCGGCGAGACCGTTGAGGGTGATGACGGAGTGATTTTATGTTAACCAAAATTGCGGTGCTGGTATCCGGCGGAGGAACTAATCTGCAGGCGCTGATAGATGCCGAAAAAAGCGGAATCATCAAAAGCGGAAAGATCGAAGTTGTTATATCCAGCTCCGAAAATGCCTATGCGCTGACAAGAGCGGAGAATGCCGGTATTGAGGGGATCTGTATCAGCAAAAAGAAATACGGCGCTGATTTTGAAAAAGAAATCATCGATCAGCTTGAAAAGCGCAGTATAGATATAATAGTGCTTGCAGGCTTTATGTGTATACTTTCTGCTGATTTCACAAGGAAGTATGACAAACGCATAATAAATATCCACCCAAGTCTTATCCCCTCATTTTGCGGTGACGGTTTTTATGGTCTGCATGTACATGAAGCAGCGCTCGCTAAAGGCGTTAAGGTGACAGGTGCTACGGTGCATTTTGTTAATGAGATAACCGACGGCGGCGAGATCATTATGCAAAAAGCAGTTGATGTATTGCCTAACGATACTCCGGAAACCCTGCAAAAGCGGGTCATGAAAGAGGCTGAATGGATAATACTTCCTCAGGCAGTCGAAAGCGTTTGCAAGCAATACCAGAATTAAGAAGGGCGGTTTAGCATTATAATGAAGGTTATGGTCGTAGGCGGTGGCGGCAGAGAGCACGCTATCGTTAAAAAACTAAAATGCAGCAATGAAATAGACAAGCTGTATGTACTTCCGGGCAATGCAGGAATGGCTGATGATGCCGAATGTGTTGCCATTGGTGCAAAGGACATTGAAAATATCGTAAAATTTGCAGTAGAAAACGGCATTGAATTTGCAGTTGTTGCCCCCGACGATCCGTTGGTGCTCGGCTGCGTTGACGCGCTTGAAGAAAAGGGCATTCCATGCTTTGGTCCTAATGCTGCCGCTGCTATTATTGAAGGCAGCAAGGTGTTTTCAAAAGAGTTGATGAAAAAATACAACATCCCCACCGCTGCTTTTGAGTATTTTGAGGATGCTGACAGTGCAATCAAATACATAGATACCTTAACACCTCCTATCGTTGTTAAGGCTGACGGACTTGCTCTTGGCAAAGGCGTTATCATTGCAATGAGCTATGAAGAAGCAAAGGATGCAGTCCGCTCAATGATGGAGGACAAGGTATTCGGTAACTCCGGCAGCAGAATAGTTATTGAAGAATTCCTCACAGGTCCTGAAGTTTCGGTATTAACATTTACCGACGGTAAAACAGTTGTGCCGATGATCTCATCGATGGATCACAAGCGTGCTAAGGACGGTGACGAGGGACTCAACACCGGCGGTATGGGTACTATTGCACCTAATCCCTATTATACACAGGACATTGCCGCTGAATGTATGGAAAAGATATTCCTTCCCACCATCAATGCAATGAATGCAGAAGGACGTACATTTAAGGGCTGCCTTTACTTTGGTCTAATGATAACCAAGGATGACCCTAAAGTAATTGAATACAACTGCCGTTTCGGAGATCCCGAAACACAGGTAGTGCTTCCGCTTATGGAAACTGATCTGTTTACTGTTATGAAGGCGGTTCGTGAAGGCACTCTTTCGGACGTTGATGTTAAATTTAAAAGCGGCGCTTGCTGCTGTGTTGTAATGGCGTCCGATGGTTATCCGCAGAAATACGAAACAGGATTTGAAATAAGCATTCCTGATGAAATAAGGGACGAGGTTTTCATTGCCGGTGCAAAGTTTAACGGTGATAAGGTAGTTACCGCAGGAGGTCGTGTACTGGGTGTTACTGCTACCGGAGATGATATTAAATCGGCTATTGAAAATGCATATAAAAGAGTGGAAACAGTATCGTTTGAAAATGCATATTACCGCAAGGATATAGGAAAAAAGGCGCTTTCGGCGTTACAAGGAGATTAAAAATGGTTTACAGAGTATTTGTTGAGAAAAAAGCAGAGCTTGCAAACGAAGCTGCATCGCTTTGCACAGAGATTCAGCAGTTATTGGGTATCAATGCGCTTAAGGGCGTTCGTATCCTTAATCGCTATGACGTTGAAAATATTGATAAAGAACTCTTTGATTACTGCAAAATGACTGTATTTGCAGAGCCGCAGCTCGATATCGTAACCGATACATTAGATGAAAACGGAGCAGATTTCGTGCTTGCAGTTGAATATCTGCCGGGACAGTTTGACCAGCGCGCAGACTCTGCAGCACAGTGTATCCAGATCATTTCGCAGAAAGAGCGCCCGGTTGTTAAAACTGCAAAGATCTATCTTTTCAGCGGTGAATTAAGCGAGAGTGATATCGCAGTCATCAAAAATCATATCATCAACCCAGTTGAGTGCCGTGAGGCTTCGATGGGCACATTTGATACGCTTAAAACCGATTATGAAATACCGACAAGTGTTGAAACCCTTGAAGGATTTTTGTCACTTGACGAAGCAGGTCTTGCTGAGTTTGTAAAGAGCTACGGTCTTGCAATGGATAATGATGATATCAAGTTCTGCCAGGACTACTTTAAGTCAGAAAA
>JAXJVX010000021.1:0-5481 GCA_036308305.1 Acutalibacteraceae bacterium
CTTATGATTTTCTTCATCAAAATCACTCTCCTTAAAATTTTTTGTTTTCTTTTTGACTACGATAACAGTTTAGCATAGACAATGTTAATTCCAAAAGTCATAGTATGTTAATTGTAGGTTAAGCGTATTAAAAAGTGAAGCCTTAAATTTTCTTGAAGGCTTCACTTAAATATGCTTGTGTGCAAAACAGTATTTTAATCAATTCACTTTAAAATATTTTTTATGATTTCTTCCATAACAACGGGATTTGCCTTTCCTGCTGTTTTGCCCATAGCCTGCCCCATAAGAGCTTTAATCGCCTGTTGTTTTCCATTTTTATAGTCACTTACAAGCTTCGGTGAGTTTCCAATTACTTCGGTTGCAATTTTTACAAGAAAATCTCTGTCGTTAATTTGCTTCAAATCCTCTTTTTCAACAATCACAACAGGATCGGAGTCAGCCTCCCACATTCTTGCAATCAGCTTCTTTGCCGTAGAAGTATTGATAACCTCATCACTGATTAAGTCAGACAGCTTTGCCATATTTGCTGCTGAAATCGGGCAGCAAAACATCTCCGCCGTGTTAAGCCTTGCAACCTCTCCCACAAGGATGTTTGCCACAACCTTTGGAGTTTTTGCAAGTGTCGCAACCTTTTCAAAATAATCCGCTATATCCATATCAGAAATAATCTTTTCGCTGATATAAGCCGATATTCCGTACTTTTCCATATACTTCTTTTTTCTCGCATCCGGAAGCTCGGGAATTGTAGTTTTAATTTTTTCAATTTTTTCATCAGACAGTTCTATCGGCGGAAGGTCGGGGTCCGGGAAGTATCTGTAGTCGTTTGCATTTTCTTTACCCCTCATAGAATATGTTTTACCGGTATCAGCATCAAATTTTCTTGTTTCCTGAACAATTTCTTCCCCTTCCGCAATTATTTCAATTTGCCTCTTATATTCATACTCAATAGCCTTAACCACAAACTGAAAAGAGTTGATATTTTTCATTTCTGTTCGTGTGCCGAATTTCTCCGTACCTTTTTCACGAACCGAAAGATTGACATCGCATCTGAAAGAGCCCTCGTTCATTTTACAGTCGGATATTCCGGTATAAAGGATAATGGCGCGGAGCTTCTGCAGATATGCTTTTGCTTCCTCCGCCGAGCGTATATCCGGTTCGGAAACTATTTCAATAAGGGGAACACCACAGCGGTTGCAGTCAATCATAGTTCCGTGAATATCATCATGCACAAGCTTTCCGGCATCCTCCTCTATATGAATTCTCGTTATACCGATTCGTTTTGAGCCTGATTCTGTTTCGATATCAAGATAACCGTGCTCGCATAAAGGCAGGTCAAATTGACTAATCTGATATGCTTTGGGAAGGTCCGGATAGAAGTAGTTTTTTCTGTCCTGCTTTGAAAAGTTTGCTATTTTGCAGTTTGTTGCAAGTCCTGCTTTAACTGCATATTCGACAACCTTATCATTTAAGACGGGCAGCGTTCCCGGCAAGCCCATACATACCGGACAGGTATGGCTGTTAGGTTCTGCTCCAAAGCTTGTTTCACAATTGCAGAAAATCTTTGTTTTTGTTTTGAGTTCGACATGAACCTCAAGACCTATTACCATTTCATACTCTTTAGCCATTACTTTGACACCTCCTCTAAAACAGCAGCAGCTCTGTACAGCATCTTTTCGGAAAATGCAGGACCTATAAGCTGTGCTCCTACGGGCATATTTCCTTCACCCCTGCCGCACGGTACGCTGATTGCAGGAACACCCGCGATATTAACCGGAACACTATAAGCATCTCCCATATACATTTCAAGCGGATTTTTACTTTTCTCACCAAGCTTATATGCAACAGTAGGTGCTACGGGCGATAAAATGAAATCACACTTTTTAAAGCTGTTTTCAAAGTCATTCATTACAATACTTCTGATTTGTAATGCTTTTTTATAATACGCATCATAATATCCCGATGAAAGAGCAAAGGTTCCAAGCATAATTCTCCTTTTAACCTCTTTTCCAAAGCCTTCACTGCGGCTCTTTTTGTAAAGGTCATGGATATTCTCAAAGCAGTCTGTTCTGTATCCATAACGAACTCCATCAAAACGGGATAAGTTTGACGAAGCTTCTGCAGAAGAAATAATATAGTAAGCCGCAAGTGCGTTATCAATTGACGGCATTGAAATATCTACGATTTCTGCGCCCTCGTTTTTCATTCGCTCCGCTGCTTCAAATACAGCAGTTTTAACATCGTGTGAAATACCCTCACCAAAAAATTCTTTAGGCAGTCCGATTTTCATTCCCTTTATACCTTTTCCAATATCCCCGGTAAAATCGTCCTGACTTTTATAAATGTTGGTAGCATCTCTTTTGTCTGCGCAGGAAATTGCACTTAAAACAATGGCATTGTCTTTTACGGTAGAAGTAAGCGGACCAATCTGATCGAGTGATGATGCAAACGCAACAAGTCCGTATCGTGATACCGTTCCGTATGTCGGTTTCATACCTACAACACCGCAAAATGATGCAGGCTGACGGATGGAACCACCTGTATCAGAGCCGAGAGTAAACGCCGCTTCCTTTGCTGCAATACAAGCAGCACTTCCGCCTGAGCTTCCTCCCGGCACACGGGTAATATCAGCCGGATTTTTCGTTGTCTTAAATGCTGAATTTTCTGTTGTAGAACCCATTGCAAATTCGTCCATATTAAGCTTTCCGAGAATAACTGCATCTGCTTTTTTCAGCTCTTCTATAACACACGCATCATACGGAGGAATGTAGTTTTCAAGCATTTTTGAAGCACAGGTTGTTTTTACTCCTTTTGTACAAATGTTATCTTTGATTGCACACGGAATACCGGCAAGCGGTTCAAGGCTTTCGCCGGAGAGTCTCTTTTTATCAACCGCTTCTGCCTTTTTAAGTGCGGTTTCAAAGTCGGTTGTAATATAAGCTCCTATCTCGGAATCTGTATTTTCTATTTGAGCAATATAAGCATCTGTAAGTTCTCTGGATGAATATTCACCTTTCTTTAGCGATTCTATATGCTCCGAAACACTTCTTTTTATTAAATCTAAACTCATAATTCTGCCCTCCGTCTTAATTTTCTACCACACGGGGAACTGTGATATATCCGTCTGTTTTTGTTGGAGAAGCTGCAAGAAGCTCATCTCTCTCCACATTATGAATAATTACTTCATCATCGTGAAAAACATTGCTTATCGGAATAAGATGTTCCTTCGCCTTTATATTTGATGTATCAACCCTTGTGATTGTATCTGCAAATGCTATGATAGAATTCATATCCTCTGCGTAGCTTATTTTATCTTCATCTGTAAGGTACAGACATGCAAGGTTTGCTATATTTTCAACATCAATTGTGATTTCTTTTTCTTTCTTTTGTTCCGGCAATGCAGAATTTTCTTCCGCCTGTACAGCTTCTGTAAGACCAAGTACATCAAGCTGAGCTTTATCTACAAAATCAGGTGCTCCGGTAAGGGGACAAGACGCATCCTTAATCTTCGGAAAAGCAATAATATCACGAAGAGAATCGGCGCCAACCATAAGCATTACAAAACGGTCAAGTCCAAATGCAAAACCGCCGTGCGGTGGAGTTCCGTATCTGAAAGCATTTACCATAAATCCAAAACGCTCATCAATTGTCTTTTTGTCAAACCCCAAGGCTTCAAACATTTTCTCCTGCACACGTCTGTCGTGAATTCTGATTGAACCTGAACCAAGCTCGATTCCGTTAAGCACTACATCGTATGCTTGTGCCCTCACTCTTCCGGGAGCTGTCGTAAGATACTGTACATCTTCCGGATATGGCATTGTAAACGGATGATGTGTCGCAACATATCTATTTTCCGCTTCGGAATATTCAAACTGCGGAAAATCAATTACAAACAGGAATTTATAATCATTTTTTCTGCGCAGTCCAAGCATATCACCCAAATCAAGTCTGAGTCCGCCAAGCGTTCTTCTCACAACATCAAGCTTATCAGCACAAAACAGTATAAAGTCACCGGGCTTTGCTTTGACAGCATCAAGCAATTCTTTCATTTCATCTTCAGTAAAATATTTTGTGAGAATAGAATATATTTCTCCGTTTTGCTTATATGCAATCCATGCCATACCCTTTGCACCGTAGCCCATTGCTTTTTCGGTTAAATTCTCAATGGTTGAACGTGTAAAGTCTGCCTGTCCGGTTACACATATCGCTCTTACATAGCCACCGCTTTGTGCAACCTTTTTAAACACGCTGAAGGAACATTTTTTTGCAATATCCGTAACATCAACAATCGGCAACTCAAATCTGATATCAGGCTTATCCGAGCCATATACATCCATCGCTTCCTGCCAGGTCAGGCGCGGAAAGTCATAATGTATTTCCTTTCCCGTTGTCTCTTTATAGATATACTTAAACATTTTTTCAAGATGATTTAAGATATCTTCCTGTTCTACAAAAGACATTTCCATATCAACCTGCGTAAATTCAGGCTGCCGGTCTGCTCGTAGGTCTTCATCACGGAAGCATCTCGCAACCTGATAATATTTATCAACACCACCAACCATCAAAAGCTGTTTGAATATTTGAGGCGATTGAGGAAGTGCATAAAATGTTCCCGGATTCACACGGCTCGGCACAAGATAATCTCTTGCTCCTTCCGGTGTTGATTTTGTAAGCATAGGTGTTTCAACATATAGAAACCCGTTATTATCAAGATAGTCCGATGCAGCCTTTTGAACTTTATATCTGAATTTCAGATTGTTATAAAGCTCCGGTCTGCGAATATCCAAAAATCTGTATTTCAATCGAAGCTCTTCACGAACTTTACTTCCGTCATCAATCGAATATGGTAAACTGTCCGCCTGTGAAATAAGTTCAATTTTATCTGCAGCAAGTTCTATTGTTCCGGTAGCAATCTTTAGGTTAATTGTTTCTTCGTCTCTTTCTCTGACCGTGCCTTTTATAGACACTACCGACTGCAAACGCAGCCTTTCGATTAAGCTAAACTCATCAGCGCTCACTTTACCTTCATCCACAACAACCTGTAAAACGCCTTCACGGTCACGAAGATCAATAAATATGATTCCGCCCATATCACGCTTCGTAAGAACCCACCCCGAACATATCTGCTGCGTTCCTATGTGTTCAGATCTTAAAAGGCCACAATATTCTGTTCTCTTCATAGATTTATTCCTCCTGAATCTTTACTTATATGCTGTGCCGTGAAATGGATTTGTAAACGCACAAAAGGTGTCACCTAAGTAACAACCCCTATAGAACACAGTCATATTTTTAAATATTCAGCATTCTACAGGGCGATTGCTGTACTCGCGGTGCCACCTGTATTTTTTCTCATTAACATTGCCGATTGACGCACGGCATACGGCGCACCTACTAAAATTTCTTCTTTCAGATTGCAGCTCGAAAAGTGTTATTCATACGGGACCGGGACATGGCTTCCACCATCCCATGCTCGCTATACCCGGC
>JAXJVX010000022.1:0-3875 GCA_036308305.1 Acutalibacteraceae bacterium
CCGTCACCGTTGGTATCTGCTAAAACTAGCTGCTCATCTGAGAATAATTCGAGTTCTGCAAGATGACGTTGGATTGCAGTAACATCGGTTATGGTAATTTTTCCATCAAGATTTGTATCGCCGATTATTAAGCATTTCAATACATTTAAAAGAGAATCATTACCTGTGTTGTTAATAGAAATATTATCGCGATCGCCAAAGTAAATTGCTTGTTTTTTAGGTGATTTTCTAAAAGCGTATTCTTATTTATCTTTCAGTTCAATCGAAATATCTATTCCAAGTGCGTCAAATATTCTTATTAAAGTATCAAGAGAGATATTTTGACGTCCGCTTTCAATTCGACAGATATTTGATCGGTGCATACCGGTGAGTTTTGCCAATTGCGTTTGAGAAAGCCCTTTTTCGAGCCTTATTTCAACTATATTTGATATTATCGCTTGACGCTTTTTAACAACATCATCACTTACTTTGATATAAATCACCTCACTGATTTGTTATCATATATGATAACAGCATAATGGTTAAACACAAACTTTCTTCATACAGAAATACAAAACTGTAAGGTTTGAAAAATCAAAGGGTATTGATGTCAAAAATGCTTTAAGAGTTGCAAATACACTTTGGACAAACGATCATCTGATAGACGAATACCTTGAACAGACAAATCTGAATGATGAATGTCGTGAACTTGTCAGCAGTTGGAAACGACATATTACAGGAGATTTTATACTTGAAAGGCATTTGAAAAAAGGTTCGGTATTTATAAGTACTGATAACCGGAGAGTATATCTTGTAAATGGTCTGTTTTCAACCTGGGAAGAAATGATTCAGTATCGTAAACGAAAACCGCCTGTTTTGTTGACCGTAACACTGCTTCCGTGGAAAGATGTTATTATTTCTGACGGATTGGTTTCCATCACGAATATGCATTTCGGAAAAAATTATTCCTCTGATTTTAAAGAGATCTATCTCCATGCCAAACGAAGCGGGAATATTATCATATCACTGTAAATCTAAACCCACGGTTCGGGATACTATCTCCTGTTCCGTGGGTTTTCTATACACCGGTTATTTGACGCTTACGCCATTTCTTCTTTGAGTGTCGCATTTTCAGCGTGCAGTGAACTGATCTCTTTCAGATATTTTTCACGCTCCTGATCCGGCATACAACAATCCTCCGTCCCTGAATGATACATTTATCATATCAGAAACGGAGGGCTGATTCTACCTTTTTGTGTTAATTTTTCGATAACTGTATTTTAATAGAGAATGCCGGGCTTTCCGTCACGAATAGCCTTTGGCTGTTCGATTTTCAGTCCTTCTAAAAGCCAACGTGTCTGCTGCGGTGTCAGAAGCTTTGCTTCTGTTTCGTTTCGAGGCCACTGGAATCTGCCGTTATCAAGCCGCTTGTAAATCAGCAGGAATCCGTCTCCTTCCCAAAGAAGTCCTTTGATACGGTCACACCGACGACCACAAAACAGGAACAATCCTTTACAAAATGGATCAAGCCGGAGCTGACCCTGCACAATGGCTGCAAGACCATCTATTGACCTGCGAAGGTCAGTGTAGCCTGTGACAAGATATACCTGCGTTCCACAAGGAAGATCGTTCAGCATAGCTTATCCACCACCGCAATTAAAATATCTGCTGAAATGCTTTCCGGCAATGTAATGCGCATCCCGTTTTTCTCGATGGTTATATTTCTATCTGATGAGGTGGTCAGGATCGGTACTACAGATCTTTCTGCTTCTATTTGTGCTTGTGTATTTTCAGATTTGCCTGACCTCAGAAACTCTTCTCTTACCTTGCGCAGATGGTAGTAATATGTTTTGGGTTTTATGCTGTGTTGTTGGCACCACTCCTGAACGCTCAGACCGCTCGATTTCTGTTCTTCGATCTGTCGTTCCCACTCCTGCAGCCGGACATTCTTCTTTACCATCGCTATTTCACTTGCCGTCTTTTCCACTTGTCTTACCTCCGTCTAAAATACTCTGATTTACTCCATTGGACTTGTTCAGACTATTTTAGATTTTCTCATTTGGTCTGAATGTTTACTTGGAGTTTATTATACTTTTTCAGATTTCGTGGAGAAAGACGATCGGGATTTGACGCTTACTTTAAAATGACGTCAGTTATGGACTTAAACAGCAAAATATCCTGTTGATGATTACATTTATTCCTCCGCATTCTGAAAGCTTTCTTCCAAGCTGTTCTGCGTTTTTGACCATTATAGCTGAGTTAATGACGGTATTGGCTGCAGCTCTAATATGCTCCTCATCAAAATCCTTATATTCAACGGTTACGCCGGATTGTGTGTCTGTGATACATTTTGCGTTAAACTTTCTTTCAAAGACTTTTCCAGGAACAACGATCTGAGGTACACCGTGAAGCAGACCGTCAACAATACTGTTCTGACCGCCGTGATTGATGAATAAAACCGATTCATCAAGTAATGTATTAAAATCCCATCGGTGTGCAATGTGAATGTTGTCATTAGTTTTTTCTTTCAGATAGGAGGAAGCAATGAAAACTTCGTATGAACTGTTACTAAAAGCTTTGCATATAACCTTCAGCATCTTTGAAGCTGATACAGTACCGTTTCCCATATAGACAACGATCTTATCTCTATTAAAGTCCATTTTTTTGACAGATTTAAAAGAACCGCAATAGTATACATCCGGCTTTTCAATAGGTTCAAGTTCTCGGATGCTTGGACAGAATTTTTGTTCCGGCCAGTCAAATAACTTGAGTGCCGAATCAACCTTCGGAAGGTGCAAATCACTTAACAATTTGTTTAGTCCTTTTGCAAGAGAGGTTTTATGTGAAAATTCATGCTGTGTAGGGTAACTGACAGTAGCATAAAGCGGGAGGTTCTCTTTTTTGGCGGCTATGATGGCAGAAATATTGAATTCTGAATATATAAAATCAGGTTTATATTCCCGTATGGCTTTCCGAATTGAAGCAACGCTTTTTGTTAAATAGCGGTAGTCAAGATTCCCGGTAAAATAAAGAACCTGGTCAAAGCTGTTTACTGCCTTTTTTGAAACGATCCCCAACTTTTGAGCGACAGGAAAAGTCCGCGATGCAATAAACTCAGGCAGTCCGAAAGGCATCGGAACATCAAGATAATAATTTGGTATATCGGATATCTCTTTATAATTTGGATCTTTTGCCATGCAGACTGCAGTTTTGATCCCAACATTCCTGAAACCTTCTGCCAATAACCTGCACCGTGAGGAAGGTCCGGAGGTTTCTGCCATGGCTGCCATTGGAACAATTAATGCTCTCAGGTTTTTGATACCTGTATTTATCTGTTTCATTTTTAATACCTCCTTATGCTCCATTTCTATTAGACATAATTCCGCTATTATTTTATAGGTATCAATAGAAATAATTCTGCCAATACTGCTGGTACCCATTATTTGTCCTCCGATAAAGACTCAAATTCTTTTATAGCGGCTACTCCGTCTGTAAGCTCCATTTCTTCTTGGATGGATTCTTCAATAAATCTGTTTCGCTGTCTTTTTAATGATTGGTACGCAAACGGAATTGCCGATTTGTTTGTATGCGCTTTTCAGTGGTATATTGGCAATTTTAAATTCTTCCGGAAATCCCATTAACGCCAAGCACTCATAAGGTGTAATGGTGCGGATTCCGTAGTTATCTTTTATTATGGGTACTCGGTCATACCAAGTGCCCATATTTGCTTTTAGGGTAAAGCAAATACCGTCTTTGCCGGATTGTATCCCATAGTCAGAAAAACGGTAGATTTGATTATCATCTGTAATAGCTTTAGCCATTTTGTTATATTTTGGGCTGTTCTCGGGAAGATAAAAACTGTCATCTGCCTTGACGGATTTATCAATAATATCAAA
>JAXJVX010000023.1:0-2139 GCA_036308305.1 Acutalibacteraceae bacterium
CAAAAATAGCTGATGATCTGTGATGATATAAACATAGCGCCTTGAAATGCAGATGCAGACTGTGTTTTCAGCGTTGCTATCAGCACAGCGGCAAAGACAGGCACAAACACCAGCATTAAATCAGAAATTGAGCACAGCTCATTGCAACAGACAAAAATCAGATTTGCAACCGGCAAAACTATCGCACTACATACGCATAAAGACGCAAGCAACCTGACGAGCGCTCCGCTTTCAGATGAAATACTTATGCTTTCGCATAGACTGCAAACAATTATTGCACTGATAATTACAGCGATTCCCGAAATTGGTGCTGTAATATTAGAGAATAAATATGAGAATAAAGCGGACGCTCCTTCTTTTGAAAATAGCTTATTAAATGAAGTAACGTCTGAAACATCTATGCCTATGTCCTCAAGAAATTCGGTGATGCTGTCGGGTACTTTTTCTTTATACTCAGCAAAACCTGAAGCATCATATACAGAGTCATAATCACTAGAATTACTGTTAAATTCATACTCGTACTCCTGTGCAGTACAATCGAAGTTTAAAAATGCAATAAAAATTAAAATAAGTATAATCTTCTTCATATCATTCAGTCAGCTTTGTTATGATCTGTAATACTTGAGTTACCAAAGGAACGGACAAAACCGCAATTGTTATCTTACCTGCAAGATCAATTTTTTGAGCAAGTGACAAAGCACTGCAATCAATACATATATCTTTGGTCATTTGGGTTAAATAACATATACCAAGCGCTTTGAACATTAATTTTATATTTTCATTGTTGATCCCTGAATTTGCTGTTATCGAATTGATCTCATTAAAAACTGAAGTGAAATCCTTTAATATGTACACCAGCATTACAACTGCACTGATTACAATCAGCACAGGTGAAACCTCAGTAGAAATCTTTTTAAGAACTACAATAAAAATACAACTTACAATACAGATGCCGCATAAAGCAATAATATTCATAACCCAAAAACTTTTTTAACTGTTTCAAACAGAGTACTGATTTCTTCAACTAACATCATTAGCACCACAACGATACCAGCAAGCGTGACCATCAACGCCTGATCCTCTCGACCCGATCGTATCAGAACCTGATGCAACACAGCAACAATAATGCCGATAGCTGCAATTTTAAATATAAGATCAACTTCCATAGCATTACCTTTCAAATAAATAAAATAACTGCAAGAGTTGCACTGTATATTCCGAGTGCGCTGAACATTTTTTTATTTCTACTGCATTGCTCACTTACGGGCAGTACCCTGCTTTGAAAATAATCTCTGTACTGCTTGCAAAAAACTCCGACATGCTCATATGACACACTACCAATGCCACTCAAAAATTCTGTCAGGCGATGTCTGTCCTCTTGTTCCAAGCAAATAGCTCTGTTAGTATTGATTTTCATACAAATATAATCCTCATATGAAGAGTCGTTTCCCCTATTTGTATATTCAAACCCGAATATTGAAAAAGTCTTGCTTGTGCATATGTATTTGAATATATCATCGCTTAAAAGCGCCCTGAAAAGTATCATTTCTTCAACTTGATTGCACAAATTAACACAAGCTGTGATCTGTTCGGCACATATCATACTTTTTTTAGCAAAAAGTATTCCTGCCGACAGAAAGCATACTGCGACTAAAATCACCGCCAATTGAGCATTTCATCCCTTCTGTTAATTCTTTATCAGTAAGTATTCTTATATCGGAGAAATCTGTTCTTAAGAAAATATAATATCTGAATACTGATAAATCAAAAAGCTTATGTGTAACCGGTCTCTTGAAAAAATCTATAGCATTGCTGCAATGAGCAGTAGTTATAATATCAACCCCACTGCTGAATAACTGAGAAATTTTCTGAAGTTCTGCTTCTGTACCTATCTCATCGAATATGACTATTTGCGGCGACATAGATCTTATGGCAATCTCGATACCTGCTGCTTTATCATATCCATGCATACAATCGCACATTATACCGATATTTTCATTGCATATTTCATTTCTTTCATCTATCACACAAATTCTGAATTTTTTTGACAAACTGTCAGCAAGCTCACGTATTATTGTTGTCTTACCTGATGCCGGCGGTCCTAAGATGACCGTGCTTGAAAAACCGTTGGATATGTAG
>JAXJVX010000024.1:0-1771 GCA_036308305.1 Acutalibacteraceae bacterium
CTCTATTGTAGCGGTGCAAAACGGTAGTATCGTAAAGGTACATATTCATACCTTCACGCCTGAAAAGGTGCTGGAATTGGGCAGACGCTACGGTGAATTCATCACGCTTAAGATCGAAAATATGTCGGTTCAGCACAGCGAAACAGAAAATACAAAGGAAAAAGAGCATCTTAAATATGCCATCGTTGCAGTTGCTTCAGGTGACGGCATTATTGATTATTTTTACAGTATCGGCGCAAATTTTATCATCAACGGCGGACAGACGCAGAACCCGTCTGTAGATGATTTTATAGCTGCTTTCAACAGTCTTGATGCAGAGCATATCGTGGTGTTGCCAAACAACTCTAATGTTGTGATGACAGCAAGACAGGCGGCACAGATGTATGATAAAACCGATATCCGTGTCATTCCCACGAAATCTGTGGTTGAAGGATATTCCGCTCTTTCGATGATGAACCTCTGGGTGGATACTGTTGATGAACTTATTTCTGATATGACCTCCTGCCTTGATAATGTTACAACAGGATGTGTCACCACCGCAACAAGAGACTGCAATATTGGCGGCATTGATGTTACAAAAGGCGACTACATCGGACTTGACGGCGAAACCATCATTGCCGCAGGCAAAAATCTTGTAGATACCGCAATAGCTCTTGTTCACCGTGTAAATGAGGTCTGCGAAAAAGAGGTCATCACTGTTTTCGTCGGCAATGGAGTAAGCGAAGAAGATAAAAACGAATTCTCAAACCGCATCATTGAACAATATCCGCTGTGTGAAGTCGGTATGATCAACGGCAAGCAGGATATTTATCCGTTTATTATTTCTTTGGAGTAATTTATGCGTAAAATTGTTGTAGATATTTACGGAGCCGATCTCGGCGCAGAACCAATAATAAAAGGTGTAGGCAGAGCAATCAAGGATATCCGTGGCTTCAATGCCGTATTTGTCGGCGAGAGCGAGACGGTGTCAAGCATACTTAATAAAATGAGCGTGGATGAGAACAGATATGAGATCATTCACACCAATAAATTTATATCCAACAATGATCTGCCTACCGCAGTTTTCGGCGGCAACGACGAAGCATCTATGGTAATGGGCTATGACCGCCTTAAAAGGGATGAGGATTGCATTGCAATGCTTTCCCCCGGAAACACCGGTGCATTGCTCGTTGGCTCTATATGTAGGCTCGGTCTTGTTGATGGTATCAAGTTTCCTGCGCTTTCAACTGCACTGCCGAGCTTGAAGGGCAACCTTGTTTGTCTTGTTGACTGCGGCGCAAATGTAGACTGCACTGCTAATGATCTTGCACGCTATGCAATACTGGGCGATGCATTTATGAAAAGTATGTGCAAAACCCCAAACCCTCGTGTGGGACTGCTTTCTGTCGGCAGAGAGCAGCATAAGGGAAACACACTCACTAAAGAGGCTTACAAGCTGATAGAAGCGCTGCCGCTTAATTTTATAGGTAATGTTGAGGGTAATGACCTTGTTACCGGATATGCCGATGTTATTGTGTCTGACGGCTTTGCAGGCAATGTTTTGCTTAAAACTGCCGAGGCAGCAGGAAAGGCTGCCATGTCGATAGTAGACAGCTATTCCACGTTCGACAACGCAGAGCTTATCCGTGAAATAAAAGAGCATATGTTCCGTTTGTTTGATTTCAACTCGCAGGGTGGCGCAACATTCTTAGGCCCGAAAAAGACGGTGGTAAAAATGCACGGCTGTGCAACGGAGCTTACAGCATACGCTTGTATAGAGCAAATCCTGAAG
>JAXJVX010000025.1:0-2353 GCA_036308305.1 Acutalibacteraceae bacterium
ATCTTATTATGAACACGGCTATAAGCACGCTTATTTCCGCCAAAGGCGGTGTAGACGCAATGGCCGCAAATACCACCACATCTGTGTTGGGCATTACCACGCTCCAGATGGGTGTTTTCGGCGGAATTATTGTGGGACTCGGTGTAGCGGCACTACATAACCGATTCTACAAGATACAACTGCCACAGGTATTATCCTTTTTCGGCGGCACAAGATTCGTGCCCATCGTGTGCAGCATCGTTTATCTGATCGTGGGCGTTGTGATGTTTTTCGTGTGGCCTTTGATTCAAAGCGGTATCGCCGCGCTGGGCCAGCTTGTGCTTGAATCAGGCTATGCCGGAACCTGGATATACGGTGTGATCGAACGCGCTCTTATTCCCTTTGGCCTTCACCATGTTTTTTATATGCCCTTCTGGCAAACCGAGCTTGGCGGCGCATTGTTGATAGACGGCGTCACCGTTACCGGCGCGCAAAACATTTTCTTTGCAGAGCTCGCCTCTAACTCCACCGTGCATTTCTCTGTATCTGCTACAAGATTTATGTCGGGCAAATTCCCCTTTATGATATTCGGTCTGCCCGCGGCGGCCCTTGCTATGTATAAAGCGGCTCGCCCCGAAAAGAAAAAGGTGGTCGGCGGTCTTCTGCTTTCGGCGGCTCTTACCGCCATGCTTACCGGCATTACTGAGCCGTTAGAGTTCACCTTCCTATTTGTGGCCCCCGCTATGTATGTAGTGCACTGTATTCTTGCCGGTCTCTCATATATGCTTATGCATATTTTCAATGTGGGCGTAGGCATGACCTTCTCAGGCGGTGCAATAGATCTTACATTGTTCGGAATTTTGCAGGGTAATGCTAAAACCAATTGGATATGGATAGTGATAATCGGCCTTATTTATGCCGTAGTTTATTACCTTGTTTTCTACTTTATGATCACTAAGTTTAATTACAAGACCCCCGGCAGGGAAGCCGATGACGAAGAAACAAAATTATTTACGCGCAAGGATCTAAATCTTCGAAATGAGGCGTTAAAGGCCGCCGACAAATGCACCTCAGACACGGTGAGCGCCTTAATACTGGCGGGGCTGGGAGGTAAAGCTAATCTTGTTGATTTAGATTGCTGTGCAACCAGACTGAGAATATCCGTCAGCGATCCTGCTCTCGTAAACGATGCACTTTTAAAGCAAAGCGGTGCTTCGGGTATTATTCACAAGGGTCAGGGCGTGCAAATAATTTACGGGCCACAGGTGTCGGTAGTTAAATCCGATCTTGAAGACTTTTTGGATTCTCCGAAATCAGACGAGCCATTCAAATTCGAACCCGATAACACCCTATTAAAAGAAGAAAATCCCGAAACTCAAAAAGACGCGACAGCTTCATTTGAGCTAGCGGCGCATATGAACGGCACCGTTGTTAATTTGGAAGATGTTGAAGACGAGGCATTTTCCTCTGAGGTTCTGGGAAAAGGTATCGCCGTTGAGCCGATAGAAGGAAAGCTTTATTCTCCCTGCGACGGCAAGGTGGATATGGTTTTTGATACCAATCACGCCGTCAACATCGTATCCAAAGAGGGCTGTGAAATACTTCTGCATATAGGCATAGACACCGTAAAATTAGGCGGGAAATATTTTGAAGCCCATGTAAAAGATGATTGCGAGGTCAAAAAGGGCGATCTGCTCATTTCTTTTGACCTTGAGGGAATTAAAAGCGAAGGCTACAAGGTGACCACTCCTATGGTTATATGCAACACCGACGATTACACCTCGGTTGAAGCTGTTTCCCAGGGCGAAATATCCAAGGGCGATAAAATACTTGAAATTAAATAAAATCAAAGGGGCTGTACATTATGAAACAATTCAATTATACAATTACAGACGAAGTCGGCATTCACGCAAGGCCTGCGGGTATGCTAGCTAAGACGGCAAAGGGATTTCAGAGCGAGATCATCATAGAAAAAGATGGAAAGACCGTAAACGCCACCAAACTGATGATGCTTATGGGCATGGGTATAAAATGCGGTGATACCGTCACCGTCACCGTCACCGGTGAGGATGAGGAAGCGGCGACCTGCGCATTACAGGACTTTTTTGCCGCAAACCTTTAAGCTGAGAGAGGAGGCGGCGATATGTTGAAGTTTACAGGAAAAGGTGTATACGGTGCAATTGCTGTGGGCAAAGCTTCTGTTTTTTTCAAAAAGAAGAAAACCAAGATTCGCCGCACCGGTATCGTTGATATCGAAGCGGAATTTGCCCGTGTGGAAGCCGCAAAAGCCAAAGCGGCGGATGAGCTTTCTCTTATCTATGAAAAAGCCCTCAGAGAGGTCGGCGAAACAAACGCACAGATATTTGAGATACAC
>JAXJVX010000026.1:0-12992 GCA_036308305.1 Acutalibacteraceae bacterium
AGCATACGGAACTCGAACTTGTTTCCGGTAAAGGCGAACGGTGAAGTACGGTTACGGTCGGTATTATCTCTTGCAAACTTCGGCAATACATCAACACCAAGCTTCATAGTAGTCTTTTCAGCAGCGTTGTAAGGCTGATCGTTTTCAATCGCCTCGAGTATAGCTGTCAGCTCATCTCCGAGGAAGATCGAAACAACTGCCGGAGGTGCTTCGTTAGCGCCTAGACGGTGATCATTTCCTGCGGTAGCAACCGAAATACGGAGAAGATCCTGATAATCGTCTACTGCTTTGATAACTGCACAAAGGAAAAGTAAGAACTGTGCATTCTCATACGGTGTAGCACCGGGGGAAAGGAGGTTTACACCTGTATCGGTAGCGATAGACCAGTTATTATGCTTACCGCTTCCGTTTACACCTGCAAACGGTTTTTCATGTAGCAAGCATACAAGACCGTGTTTCAAAGCGACCTTCTGCATAATTTCCATTGTAAGCTGATTGTGGTCAGTTGCGATATTAGTAGTGGTATAGATAGGTGCGAGCTCGTGCTGTGCAGGAGCAACCTCATTATGTTCTGTTTTTGCGAGAATACCGAGCTTCCATAGTTCCTCGTTAAGCTCACTCATATACGCAGCTACTCTGGGTTTAATAACACCGAAATAATGATCGTCCATTTCCTGACCCTTCGGCGGTTTTGCTCCGAAAAGTGTGCGTCCGGTGAAGATCAAGTCCTTACGTTGTTTATACATTTCACCGTCAACAAGGAAGTATTCCTGTTCAGGTCCTACTGAAGTGCGTACGCATTTTACATCATCATTACCGAACAAGCGCAGAATACGAAGCGCCTGACGGTTAAGAGCCTCCATTGAACGAAGAAGCGGTGTTTTCTTATCGAGTGCTTCGCCACCGTATGAACAGAATGCCGTAGGAATGCAAAGCGTTTTACCCTTAATGAAAGCGTATGAGGTAGGATCCCATGCAGTATAGCCTCTTGCCTCAAAGGTTGCACGAAGGCCGCCGGAAGGGAATGACGATGCATCCGGTTCGCCCTTGATCAGTTCTTTGCCCGAAAACTCCATAATAACTCTGCCATCCGGAGAAGGCGTGATAAAGCTGTCATGCTTTTCTGCGGTAATACCGGTCAAAGGTTGGAACCAGTGAGTATAGTGAGTCGCACCGTTAGCTACTGCCCAATCCTTCATAGCTGTTGCTACTGCATTGGCAACAGATAGATCAAGCTTTGCACCCTCATCGATCGTTTTTTTCAACGATTGATATACCTCGGATGACAAATTTGCTTTCATCACTCGGTCATCAAAAACCAACTTACCGAAATACTCTGATACTGTTTCCATAATAATTTCTCCTTTTTGTGAGTTTAAAAAAGACAAAGACACCGATAATGCTTATTACACATTAAAGACGTCTTTGCCTTTGTCTACATATTCACTTTATGCCGTTTGTAATTAAACAATGCCTTGTGCATTCATTGCTTTTACAACCTTTTCAAAGCCTGCAATGTTTGCGCCGACAACAAAATTATCCTCGAAGCCGTATTTCTTTGCAGCTTCGTCAATATTATGATAAAGATTAACCATAATATCCTTGAGCTTTGAGTCAACCTCTTCAAATGTCCAGCTGAGTCTTTCGCTGTTCTGTGACATTTCAAGAGCTGATGTTGCAACGCCGCCAGCGTTGGCAGCCTTGCCGGGAGCAAAGAGAACACCGTTGCTCTGGAGGTATTCGGTTGCTTCCAATGTGGTAGGCATATTTGCGCCCTCACAAACTGCGGTTACGCCGTTTGCAACAAGTGCCTTTGCATCGTCAAGATCCAACTCATTCTGTGTAGCACAAGGAAGTGCAACATCAACCTTAACGCTCCATACACCCTTACCATCATGATATTCTGAATTAGGTCTGTAATTCTTATACTCTGTAAGTCTTGCACGCTTAACCTCTTTGATCTCCTTGAGTGCCGCAAGATCGATACCTTCGGGATCATATACCCAACCGGTAGAATCAGAAACTGTGACTACCTTTGCACCAAGCTGCTGTGCCTTCTCTGTTGCGTAAATAGCAACATTACCAGAACCTGAAACAGACACTGTTTTTCCTTCAAGACTGATGCCGTGGCATTTGAGCATCTCATCTGTGAGGTAGAGAAGACCGTAACCTGTTGCCTGTGTTCTTGCAAGTGAGCCGCCATAGGTAAGACCCTTACCTGTAAGCACGCCCTCGAATACACCGCGAATTCTCTTATACTGACCGAACATATAGCCGATCTCACGCTCGCCTGTACCGATATCACCTGCAGGTACATCGGTATCAGCACCGATGTATTTGCAAAGCTCTGTCATAAAGCTTTGGCAGAATGCCATGATCTCACGGTCTGACTTGCCCTTAGGATCAAAGTCTGAACCACCCTTACCGCCGCCGATTGGAAGACCGGTAAGTGAATTTTTAAATATCTGTTCGAAACCGAGGAATTTAATGATGCCGAGGTTAACCGACGGATGAAGTCGCAGACCGCCCTTATAAGGACCGATCGCACTGTTAAACTGAACACGGTAACCTGTATTTACATGTACCTGACCGTTGTCATCTACCCACGGAACTCTGAATTTGAACTGTCTTTCCGGATTTACTATTCTCTCAAGTAAAGCATCCTTTCTGAACTGCTCTTCGTTTGCCTCAACAACAACTCTCAAAGAGTTCAATACTTCTTTTACTGCCTGATGGAATTCAGGTTCAGCCGGATTTTGTTTTACAACTAGTTCAATCACTTCATCAACATAAGACATGTTTACTTTCCTCCTATTAATTCAAAAAAACAAAAAAGACAATGACGGCTTCAAATGGAATAACCTTTAAAGACGCCTTTGCCTTTATGTTCTGCATTATACACCTTTGTTAAACCGTTGTCAACCCCTTTTTTTGAATTTTTTTGAAAAAAGTTTAAAATTCCCCTCTTGACAATTTTCATCCGTAGGTATATACTGTGTGCATATGGGCAAAGACGTTCATTCAAAGGAAGCACACGCTTCTCTTCGAATGTGCGTCTTTTCTTTTTATATGAAAGGAATGTGTACTATGAAATTAGAGGGACAAATAAGAATCCCATCCGGCTGCGCCATAGCCGCTGTTATTTCAAAAGAAGGTAACAGAATGACCGGCGAAAAGATCATTGAAAGCATGAAACCCATGCACGACCGTTCCAACGGTCTTGGCGGCGGTTTCTGCGCATACGGCATTTACCCCGAGTATAAAGAGCAGTATGCACTACATATATTCTTTAATGATCACAACTGCCGTCAGGATTGCGAAAGATTTTTGAAGGATAGCTTTGAAATAGTAAAGGCTGAAAACATTCCAACAAGAAAAATCCCCGCAATTACGGATGAGCCGCTTATATGGAGATACTTTGTTTCCCCTCTTTCATCTGTTCTTGCATCAATGCAGCTTGATGAAAAAGAATATGTAGTACGCATAGTAACGAAGATCAACACCGAAATGAACGGTTCATATGTATTCTCCTGCGGAAAGAATATGGGTGCTTTTAAAGCAGTAGGCTTCCCTGAGGATGTCGGGCATTTCTACCGTCTTGAAGAATACAAAGGATATTCCTGGACAGCACACGGCAGATATCCTACCAATACCCCCGGCTGGTGGGGCGGCGCTCATCCTTTCTGTCTGCTTGATTATTCAATTGTACATAACGGAGAGATATCTTCATACGACGCAAATCGCCGTTTTATCGAAATGTTTGGTTACAAATGTACTCTGCAGACCGATACCGAGGTAATCACTTATATTGCCGACTACCTGCTCCGCCGTCAGGGACTGACCTTGGAGGAAGCAGCATCGGTAATAGCGGCTCCGTTCTGGGATACTATAAATCAAAAAAGCCCCAGCGAGCGTGAAAAACTCAAATATCTGCGAAGCGTGTTTTCAAGTCTGCTTATTACAGGACCTTTCTCTATAGTGCTCGGCTTTGAAGGCGGAATTATGGCACTCAACGACCGCTTGAAGCTTCGTTCAATGGTAGTAGGTGAAAAGGACGACAAGGTTTTCATAGCAAGCGAAGAGGCCGCTATACGCACGATGGAGCCGAATGCCGAAAACATTTATGCTCCGTCCGGCGGTGAACCTGTTATCGTTAAAGTTAAGGAGGGTCAATTCTGATGAGCATTGAATTTATATATCCTGAATTTGAAGTAATAAGAAATCGTGATAAATGTATTGCCTGCCGTGTTTGCGAGCGTCAATGCGCCAACGAGGTGCATACATATGATGAAGACGGCAAGGTAATGATTGCGGATGATGCAAAATGTGTCAACTGCCATCGCTGTGTTTCACTGTGCCCTACAAGAGCACTTAAGATCGTAAAAAGCGACTGTACACTTCGTGAAAACGCCAATTGGTCAAATGATACTATAAAAGAGATATACAAGCAGGCAAACAGCGGTGGCGTACTGCTTTCATCAATGGGCAACCCTAAACCCTTCCCTGTTTATTGGGATAAGATACTCATTAATGCATCACAGGTTACAAATCCTCCTATTGATCCGCTTCGTGAACCGATGGAGACTCGTGTATTTCTAGGCAAAAAGCCTGGCAGTATCGAGCGTGATGAAAAAGGTAATATTATAAACAATCTGCGCCCGCAGCTTGAACTGTCAATGCCGATAATGTTCTCGGCAATGAGCTACGGCTCTATCAGCTACAATGCCCACAAAAGTCTTGCTATTGCTGCAACTGAGCTTGGTATATACTATAACACCGGTGAAGGCGGCTTGCATGAAGACTTTTATGTATATGGTCCAAATACCGTTGTTCAGGTAGCATCGGGACGTTTCGGTGTATATGAGAACTATCTCAAAGCCGGCGCCGCAGTTGAGATAAAAATGGGTCAGGGCGCAAAGCCCGGCATCGGCGGACATTTACCCGGTACCAAGATCGTGGGTGATGTTTCCCGTACCCGTATGATACCTGAAGGCTCCGACGCTATCTCCCCTGCTCCCCACCACGATATTTATTCTATCGAGGATCTGCGCCAGCTCGTATATTCTTTGAAGGAAGCAACACAGTATAAAAAGCCGATAATCGTAAAGGTAGCAGCGGTTCATAATATTGCCGCTATCGCAAGCGGTATTGCACGAAGCGGCGCTGATATAATTGCTATCGACGGTTTCAGAGGCGGCACAGGTGCAGCACCAACACGCATTCGTGATAATGTAGGTATTCCGATCGAGCTTGCGCTTGCAGCGTGCGATCAGCGACTGCGTGAGGAAGGCATCCGTAATAATGTTTCGCTCGTTGTAGGCGGTAGTATCCGTTCAGCGGCCGATGTTGTAAAGGCAATTGCTCTGGGTGCAGACGCTTGCTATGTTGCAACCTCTGCGCTTTTAGCGCTCGGGTGTCATTTATGCCGCACCTGTCAGACCGGTAAATGTAATTGGGGTATCGCTACACAGCGTCCTGAGCTAGTAAAGCGTCTCAATCCCGAAATCGGCAGCAAACGTCTTATCAATCTTATGAATGCATGGCGCCATGAGATCAAGGAACTGATGGGCGGAATGGGAATAAACTCCATTGAAGCGTTGCGTGGCAACCGATTGATGCTACGCGGTATAAATCTTACAGAAAAGGAGCTTGAGATTCTCGGTATCTCACATGCAGGAGAATGAAAAGAGTATTTGTTAACGAAGAATGGTGCCTCGGCTGCCATTTGTGTGAATACAATTGTGCTTTCGCAAATTCAGGTCTTTCCGATATGGCGAAGGCACTCAAGGGTAAGGACATCTACCCCAGAATTCAGGTTGAGGACAACAACGGCATAAATTACGCCGTTTCCTGCCGTCATTGTGCCGATCCTATCTGCATAAAAAGCTGCATTTCGGGTGCGCTTTCCAAAAAAGACGGTACAGTATGTATTGATAAAACAAAATGTGTCGGTTGCTATACTTGTATTTTGGTATGTCCCTACGGCGCTATCTCTCATAATGCCGAGGGGGCTGTGCAAAAATGCGAGCTGTGTATGGAAAATTCATGCAGCGAGCCTGCTTGTGTACAGGGATGCCCCAACAAAGCAATCGTTTATGAGGAGAGGTAACGGTATTATGAAACAATATGTAATTATAGGCGGCGGTGTTGCTGCTGTTGGATGTATCGAAGGGATCAGAAACGTTGATAAAGATGCAAAAATAGTGCTTATTGCCAACGAAAACCGTCCTGTGTATTGCCGTCCTCTTATCTCCTACTATTTGCAAGGCAGAACAGATTTTGAGCGTATGAAATACCGTAACGACGAATTTTATCGTGAAAACAACTGCGAATTGATATATGACGAAGCAGTAAAGATCGATAACAATAATAAAACCGTAGCTCTTAAATCAGGCAAAAGTATCGGCTATGACGCTTTATGTGTTGCAACCGGTTCGTCACCCTTTGTTCCGCCGTTTGCAGGACTTGATACAGTACAAAACAAATTCAACTTTATGACCGAGGACGATACGGTTGCTCTTGAAAAAGCAATTACAAATGAGTCAAAGGTACTCATTGTCGGGGCTGGTCTTATCGGTCTTAAATGTGCCGAAGGTCTTTGCGAAAGAGTTGAGAGTATCACCGTTTGCGATCTTGCAAGCCGTGTACTGTCGAGTATTCTTGATGATGCTACCGCTTCGCTTATGCAGGATAAATTAGAGCAGCACGGAATTAAATTTATGCTTTCCGACAGCGCCGAACATTTCAACGGTAACACTGCTTATATGAAAAGCGGAAAAACCGTTGAATTCGATGTATTGGTGCTTGCAGTCGGTGTGCGCCCGAACATCTCGCTTGTTTCTGATATTGGCGGTGATATTGACCGAGGTATCATTATCGACAGCAAGATGAAGACTTCGCTTGAGAACATATATTCAGCAGGCGACTGTACACAAGGATATGATGCATCGACCGGTGAAAACCGTATCCTCGCCATTTTGCCGAATGCCTTTATGCAAGGCAAATGCGCAGGTGTTAATATGGCCGGCGGCACTGAAACCTTCGACAAGGCTATTCCGATGAATGCTATCGGCTTTTTCGGTTTGCACGCACTAACCGCAGGAAGCTATTCCGGAGAGATGTACGAAGAAAAAACAAAAAACAGTATAAAAAGGCTGTTTATCAAGGATGGATTTTTAGTTGGATTTATGATGATCGGTGATACCGACAGAGCAGGTATTTATACTTCAATTATCCGTGAAAGGACTCCGCTTGATACGCTGGATGTTGAAAATCTGATAAAATCTCCTTCTTTAGCAGCATTTTCTTCAGAATACCGTGGAAAAACTTTAAGAGGTGTGGTATAATATGATGGTAATTGACGCAAAAGAACTTGATTACAGAAGTTTAAACTGTAAGATAAGAGAATCTGAAAGTGATGTACAGGTCAACGGTGCTCTCGGTCAGCGCTTCATTGCTGCCGGACTTGACAATAAGGATATCAAGGTCGTCGGTACACCCGGCAATGCCCTTGGCGCATATTTAAACGGCGCTGTTATCACTGTTGAGGGTAATGCACAGGATGCCGTCGGAGATACTATGAATGAAGGCGAGATCGTAATTCACGGCAACGTCGGTGATGCTGTCGGATACGCAATGCGTGGCGGCAAAATATTTGTTAAAGGCAACGCCGGCTACCGTGCAGGCATACACATGAAGGAATATAAAGAAAAATGCCCTGCTATGGTCATCGGCGGCAAATGCGGAAGCTTTCTCGGTGAATATCAAGCAGGCGGTGTTATCGTTGTTCTCGGTCTTTGCGACGACGGTAAAGAAATAGTAAGCAATTTCCCATGTACAGGTATGCACGGCGGAAAAATGTTTCTTCGTTCTGATTGTAAAAATATCAAGTTTCCAAAGAATGTATCCGCACAGACGGCAACAAAAGAGGATCTTGCCGAGATCCAAGGACTTATTGATGAGTTCTGTGAGCATTTCGGATATGATAAAAAGAATGTATTGAATTCGCCATTTACAAAAATCGAACCGGACAGTAAAAATCCGTACAAGCAGATGTATGTGGCAAATTAGAAAGTAGGTATTATATGAAGTACACAAAGCAAGAGGTTCTGCAATTCGTTAAGGAGGAGGATGTTAAATTCATCCGACTCGCATTTTGCGATGTTTTCGGGAAACAGAAAAATATTTCTATTATGCCCGGTGAGCTGGACCGTGCCTTTGAGTACGGCATAGCGCTGGATGGCTGGTCGATCGACGGATTTTACAGCAGTATTCATTCCGATTTATTTCTGCATCCTGATCCGTCTACCCTTGCAGTGTTACCATGGCGTCCGGAGCACGGAAGAGTTGTCAGAATGTTCTGTGATGTCACCTGGCCTGACGGCACACCTTTTGAAGGCGATACACGCAGTATACTTAAAAATGCTGTAAAAAACGCAGAAGATGCAGGCTACTATTTTCAATTCGGCTCAGAGCTTGAATTCTACCTTTTCAAGCGTGACGAGCTCGGAGATCCCACAAATATCCCATACGATAATGCAGGTTATATGGATATTGCGCCTGATGATAAGGGCGAAAATGTCCGTCGTGAAATATGTCTGACTCTTGAACAAATGGGCATTTATCCCGAAAGCTCACACCATGAAGAGGGTCCCGGCCAAAACGAGATAGATTTTCGTTATTCCGACGCACTCACCGCTGCTGATAATGCGGTGACCTTCTGCTCGGTGGTTAAAACTGTTGCAAACCGAAACGGTATTGCTGCTTCATTTTCGCCGAAGCCTCTTGCAGACAAGCCCGGCAACGGAATGCATATCAACTTCTCCGTTAAAACCAAAAACGGAGATACACCGCTAGTGCCTGCCATTGCAGGTGTGCTTAAAAATATTGCGGATATGACGGTGTTCCTCAATCCGAGTGAAAACTCGTATGAGCGTTTGGGTAACAATAAAGCGCCAAGATATATTTCATGGTCCGCTGAAAACCGTTCGCAGCTTGTGCGTATTCCTGCTGCATTCGGTGAATTCAAGCGTGCGGAGCTGCGTTCGCCCGATCCCACCGCAAATCCGTATATTGCATATGCATTAATGATATATGCAGGGCTTGACGGAATTAAGAATAGCCTTGAACTTCCGCCGTGTACCGATATCAATCTTTACACAGCTGATGAAGAAACGCTCAAAAAATTCAATCAGATACCAGAAACATTAGAAAAAGCAAAAACAGCCGCTGCAGACAGCGAATTTATTAAATCACACCTTACAAAAGCAGTCATTTCAGCTTATATACAGTAGATATCGGTTGAAAGGACTTAGAAAAGGAGTGATTAAATATGCCGTTTAAAGAACATATTTACAGCGTCCTGATCGTTTCTGCTGCAGAGAAATTTAATGCTTCCATTCGCAATCTGCTGCCTGAAAAGGATTTTTCTCCCATACATATTATCGGCAGCATCAGCGAAGCGCAAAGAATGATACTTGAGCGCCCATATGACATTGTGATTATAAATACGCCTCTGCCTGATGATTTCGGCAGAAAGTTTGCAATTGATGTCTGTACGGGAAAAAGTTCAGTAGCTATATTGTTGGTACGAAGCGAGTTATACGATGAGACCTATGCAAAAGTAGTCGATTACGGTGTGCTGACTTTAAGAAAGCCGACCTCTGTGCCGATGATGTCACAATCTCTTGATTATATGCGTGCAACCAGAGAACGCCTACGCCGACTTGAAAAGAAAACTGTTTCTCTTGAGGATAAAATGGCGGAGATTCGTATCGTCAACCGTGCAAAATGGGCACTTATTGAATCCTGCAAAATGACGGAGGAGGACGCTCACAGATATATCGAAAAGCAAGCTATGGATCGCTGCGTCACAAAACGAGAGGTAGCAGAAAGCATATTGCAAACATATAAGTAAAAAAGCGACCGTAGACAGACACTTCATAATAATAATAAAAATCCCCTTAGTGTAGTCTTGAAATAAATAATTTTCAAGACTACACTAAGGGGATTTATATCAGACAAGCAACATTAATTTTCAGTTTTATACTCAAATTCAAATCCGGCACTATTACTTTCAAATTCGCAAAGCGTTTTTTCCTTATACGAAAAACGGTAATATGCTTTAGATGATGCGCTTTCATGTATAGTTCTGTTCATCTTGCCGCACACCGGTGCATACAACGGATGTGCATTACTCTCTATCAGCGTTGCAGTAAGCTGATAATCCCGTTGCTTAACGGTAACGGTATCTTTTCCAATATATTTTACACCTGCTCCGAGATATGTTGCGATACGGTATTCTTTTCCGCCTAATAAAACCACACCGATAATACCGGTAAAATGAAGACCGAACAATGGAATATCGGCAACCGACAGCATCAAAGCTCCTTGTTCAAAACTACATTGTGTCCAGATATACCTTCTCGGAAAAGAGCGACCGCTGTCCCCCTCGATGTATCCAACACCGTTTTGAAAATCAAGCTGCCTTCCGTTGAATATGAGAGTACCGTCAATACGGTGGCGCATACTGTAAACACTATGCCGGCATTGCATATACGGAACTACGCTGAACGGTCCCATAATATCGTACTTTATAGGCGAAAGCGAACGAAACCGAAGCGTGCCGGAAAGTTTTATTATTTCATTATCGATACCAATAGCTATTCCCTTTTTCGAAAATGCACAACCACGAAGGTTCACATTCAACGGCTTTTCTGTGTATTCCAATGTATCAAAAGGTATATTAAAAACCTCATCATCGGTTATTATCTGTAATGACACAGTTTCTGTTTTACCGTCACAATGATACGCCGGAATGAATGCCACAGTACCATCCCTGCCGCAGCACTTAAAATACCATCCCTTAAAATAACCCTTACTACTCAAATCCATCACCACACTCTATATTGACACATTGGCGATAGAAATATACTGAAAAATGTTTAATTTCAGGATTTTAAGGTACGCATCCATTGCCTCTTTTTGAAAACTATTATAGATATTAAAAAGCGGATACACTCCTCTAATGATAGAATAAAATAAACATACGGTATTGAAAAATGAAGTAAAAACGCTGAGATTAGTCCCAGCGGAACACCAAATACCCATGTTCCTATCAAATCTATCATCATTACATATTTTGTTTTGCCTCCGCTTCGTAGAATTCCACCGCTTACGATCATATTCAGAACTTTAAACGGAGCAATTATCGCATAGGCTATCAGAATCTGCTTTGCAAGTAATTTTACAGTCTGATTTACCTGATACAGATCTACATAATAATAGCGTAATAATATTATTATAGCAGATAGGCATACCGAGCCTAAAAGGCCGTAATATATTAATCTTTCAGATGCCTTATATGCTTCATCATATTCATTATTCCCAAGTTTCTTTCCCACAATTACTCCTGCCGCCTGCGACAATCCGCATAATGCGCCGATCATCAAGCTTTGAACCGGGTTAATAAGGGTCATTGCAGCGCACGCATCAGTTCCAAGATGACCGTATATGGCAGCATATACATTTTCGCCCAGACTCCACATAAATTCACAAACAAGAACCGGTAATAACATATAAGCATATTGTTTAAAGTTAAACTTTACATTCTCCGCCTTGACCGAATTATTCTCTTTAAACTCATCTTTATATTTAATTAAGAATACAAGCAAGACCAACATATTTATCAATTGTGCAACAACTGTTGCAATCGCCGCTCCGGCAACACCCATCGGTTCAAATCCCAATTTTCCGAAAATCAATATATAATTAAGACTTGTATTCAAAAAAGCCGCAACAATACTGGCGATAAGCGGCAATACTGTTTTTTCCATACATCGGAACAATGTTGAAAGCAAGGTTGCGCCGGCAAGAGGCAAAAATGTTCCCGAAATAATTATAAGATAATTCGCCGCCAATGCTGCGGTGTTATCATCCTGTGTATACAGCCCCATGATCTGTCTTGGAATCAATATACACAACGCAGTGAAAATTCCTGCTATCCCGATTGCAAACAGTAAATTAACCTTGAAGCTTTTACGAACTTCTTTTTGATGGCGCTGACCCATGTATTGAGATATCATAATTCCTGCTACTGCTCCTATTGCCGAAACCACAACGGAAAAAACCGAAGAAAACTTACCCGCCAGACCTACTCCTGCAACGCTTGTACTGCCTAACTGACCGATCATAATTTGGTCAACCACACTAAAAGAAGCCTGAAGCATAGACTGAAGTGCTACAGGTATAGCAAGATTACATACTGTACGAAAAAAACTGTTTTTGCTTTTCATTGATCATTCCTCCGGATAAATGTTACATTGTTATTATAATATTTCGATGCGACCACTTCAAAGGTTAAACGCATAACCTATCACAAAAATCAGGCGCTGGATTTGTAATTCTTGTACAAATTCAACACCTGACCTTATTTCTTCCTCAACAGCTGCTTGCTCGTTCGATCAATTTAACTGACAACATAATATTTGTTTGTGTTTCTTTGCTATCTTTTAGCTCACGAAGTTTATTTACAGCAATTTCAGCACGCAAAGCCCCATCCTGTCTTACCGATGTTAAAGTCGGAAAAACCATATTACACATGGGCGTATCATCAAAACCCACAACAGAAATATCATGTGGAACTGAAATCCCCTGCTCGATAAAAAACTGCATTAGTTCTATTGCATAATAATCAGAAACAGCAAAAACAGCAGAATAATTACGGAATACTTCAAGGTTTTCAAGATAAAACGCTCTGCGTTTAGCCTGCTGCATAGGTATCAGCATGAAGTCCGCCTTTTCTTTTATAAATCCATCGCAAAATCCCTCATAACGCTCTTTATCAACATGAATCTGATTATCAGCGATACAAAGTGCACGACTATGTCCTTTCTTTTGAAAATATTGTCCGACTTGAAATCCCCCGTCATAATTATCAATAGTTATATTACATATGCGTTCTGCTTTGTCAACATATCCGTCATATACAACAA
>JAXJVX010000027.1:0-5486 GCA_036308305.1 Acutalibacteraceae bacterium
ACCCTGCGCCGTGTTCAAAACCGCTTGCTGTGCATCACGGATGAAGTTCCGCCCAACACATTCTTCGCTATCTCTGCTGGAACTTTGTCAGACGGACTGTGCGAACAGATTCGTGAATTTGTGAAAGAGCATCCCGATACCGTTTTTGTTGCGGTCGATACTTTTCAGATCGTGCGCAACAACAATATCGATACCTCTTACGCAAACGACTACGATGAAATCCGGTTGCTGAAACAGTTGGCAGACGAACTGAATATCTGTCTTCTGCTTGTGCATCACCTTCGTAAGCAGGGCGACAGCGATCCGTTCAATAAGCTGACCGGCACCACAGGTATCGTAGGCGCAGTCGACACCGCATTTGTTCTTGACAAAAGCAAGCGCAATGCTGACAGCGCCACGCTCTACTGCACAGGTCGTGACGTGGAAGACCGACAGATCGAACTGCAGTTTTCTAAAAAGGATTTCGTTTGGAAAATGCTGCGGGACAGTATGGAGAACCGTGAAATGCTGTTGCCGAAAGAGATGGAACTGCTGATTGAATTTATGAAAGTCCAAAAATCTTTCAGTGGGAACAACACAGAGTTTGCCGACCTCTATAATGCGCATACCGAATCGGCAGTATCGGTAAAAGGACTCAAGCAGATGATGAACCTTTGGCGATACAGTCTGGAAGAGTTCGGTTTGAGTTATCGCAGCCACCGCAGCAACGGAGTCAGGCTCTTGGAAGTAAATTATTCTTTCTCTGCCCGTGACGAAAGTGCCGTAAGTGACGAATAAAAAGGGACTCCCAAAACATTCGGCACATGCGTTCCTTTCGTCCCTGTGAGCGATTTACAGGCGATTTGAGGGCGGTTAACAAAGAAAAGGAGTAAACACCCCGCCGAAGAATAAAAAAACAAATTTGGGGCGTTTGTGAGAACTGCGGTTTTTATTTCCCAGACTTTAGTCTGGGGCAAGCAGAGCGTACGGCTATCCGCCGAAACGCCTAAATTACGGGCGGTAGCCCGAACCCACTATTATTGCGAAAGGAATGATAAAAATGAGTGAAAAAAGACGGCGTGATAATACGCTGACCATTCGGCTGACCAAAGCCGAAAAAGAACGCATTGAGCGAAACGCAAAACGCGCCAAGCGAAGTCTTACCGACTATATCGTTTCGCTTTCGCTCGAGACACCCATCCACGTTGCAGAGGATGTAAAGCCCCTGTTGATCGAACTCAAGCGCATCGGCAACAACCTAAATCAGATCGCAACGAAGATAAATACGGGTGTATTTCAGTCGTATGATTTTCAGGATGTCGTTGACGAACAGAGAAAAATCTACGAGCAACTGTTAAAGATTGCGAGGAAAGGATAATGGCAACCGTAAATTTTATTCCCGAATCCAATCAAAGCATCAGCGCGATGAAGGCGGTGATCGATTACTGTTTGCAACAGAAAAAGGTTGCAGACGAGGACAGCGGCCGCAGACTCGTGGGCGGTGTGAACTGCAACGGTGAAAATCCTTTCACAGAATTTATGGTGACAAAGAACGCGCATAAAAAGAAGGGCGGTATTACTTTTTATCATTACGTGCAATCTTTTTCACCGAGGGAAAATGTTTCCGCCGCGCAGGTTCACAAAATCGGTTTAGAGTTTGCAGAAAAAGCGTGGCCCGGTCATGAAGTTTTGGTGACGACCCATACCGATGCCGAGCATCTTCATAATCACTTTGTTATAAACTCTGTGCATTATGAAAACGGCAATAAGCTCAGGCAGAACCCCGGAACGCTGACTCGGTTGCGAACACTCAGCGATAATGTCTGTAACGAACACGGGCTGAGTGTTCTGAAACCGTATAAAAAAGACGGCACAAATATCTCAAGCCGAGAGTACCGCGCCGCATCTAAAGGCGAGAGTTGGAAATTCAAATTGATTGCCGACATCGATTTTGTAATGAACCGAAGCGGCAGCCGAGCGGATTTTATAAGAGAAATGAATCGGCTCGGCTATCAAGTTACGTGGACAGATGAAAGAAAATATATCACTTTCACTTGCCCCAACGGAATGAAGTGCAGGGACATACGACTGCACGATGAAAAATATTTGAAAGGAGTATTAGAGTATGAGTTCACAATCAGGAAACGGCTCACAGCAGAACACGGCAATGGGTACGCTGAAGCAGAAAAACGCACGGACGGTATCCGAACTGGAAAGGATTCCGTATCTGCCGCAGGTGTATGCGATCCCGATAGAACAGCGGGAGAAGGAAAGCAAACTGTTGGCGGACGCGGTGGAATTTCAGCCGAAGCTGTATCAGCTGATAGAGGGGCTGGCGACACGGAAAGAGCTGATCGACCACTGCGACAGGATACAGAATATCGAAGCGGAGTATATGCAGAGGACGGTACAGTGGGTGGTGAATACCAACGCGGATACGGTGGCGCAGATGCAGACGATGGTGGAACAGGCTGGGAAGAATCAAGAGCAATTTATTTCGAACTGCTCCGAAACCCTTTCCGAGAGTACCAAGGCTCTGGACAGTACGATCGAGAAGCTGCAGCAGAAAATTATGAAAATAATTATAGCCACGGCGGTATCGGCGGTAGTCCTGTCGGTGTTGGTCTGCGTGGTGTTTTGGAAGCAGGCAGTATAATCGACAGCACATCCGAAGATCCGGAGGAACGCCGAAAACGAATCGAAGCACAGGAAAATGCTTCAAACCTCGGTGCGATTATCGGTCTCGCCGTCGGTGCCATCGCCGCCATGAGCGATACCGATAATACCGAGGACACAACGACAGAAGAAACTGAAACACCTACTTTGAAAATGTAGGAGAAAGGAGTTAGCCTATGACTAAAAAAGAGCGCGAAAAAGAATTGCGCTGTTATCCTGCGGCGCTAACCGCCGCTGAAGTAGCGGAAATACTGAGAGTCAGTATCAAAACCGTCTACAAGCTTATCAAGGAAAAAACTCTGCCGGCGGTAAAGGTCGGCAGAGAAAACCGCATTGCAAAATCGCAGTTGATCGATTATTTACAGCAAAAGGACAGACCAAGTTCGAACCCAAGGGTCTACTTTCTTGAGAAAACTTCCGATAATGTCTGGACTTGTCAAACGAGTTGTGATATTGTTCGTGTTGGCAAAAATAAAAAAGGAGTGATAACAAATGGATGCCAAAACCACACTTGCAGCCAGCGTACAGGCTAAAAAAGGTCGCCTCTATGCCGTGATACAAGTTAAAGAAAATGGTAAAACAAAACCCGTATGGCGCGCCCTCGGTCTTCCCGAAGGCACAAACAAATCAAAGGTGAACAAAGCCTACCGAGAGGTAGTAAAAGCCTTTGAAAATGATTATGCCGAGCAGCTTGCCCGAAATGAAAAGCCCGCCTCGGACATTCCGATCTTCGATTATATGTGTGCCCACTATAGAAAGGTCGAAAAGAATATCCAAAAGAGTACCGCCGAAAGCTACCATGGAATGATCTACGGTAGAATTCGGCGGTATTTTACTGCCCGCAACAATCTGACGGTGGGCAACATCACCTCAACGGACATCGAGGATTTTTATGACTGGATGTTCGAATCTGGCGTCGTTGCCAACACCGTCATTCACTATCACACCGTCCTGCACAGCGCCTTCAAAAGAGCGTTCAAGGACGGACTGATCGATGCCAATCCCTTCGACCGAATCGACCGGCCGAAGAAAAATAAGTTCACCGGCGAACACTATTCCGAAGACGAAATGATAACCATGTTCAGACTGTTCCGAGGTGACGTTATCTATCCTGCGGTAGTTCTGGCAGGTGGCTTGGGACTGCGCCGAAGCGAAGCCTTGGGTGCTCGGTGGTCAAGAGTCGATTGGGATAAGCGCACCATCCTGCTCGATACCAAGGTCATCGAGTACAAAGAAGACGGCAAGGTCATTGTCGAACCCATAGAGGAAATGAAAAACAAATCAAGCCGCCGAACCCTTCCCATACCCGATCCCGTATATGAAATGCTCTGTGAGGAAAGGGAGAAGCAAGACCTGTACCGCCGAATGTTCAAGGGCAGCTATAACCGCAAATTCGATGATTATATCTGTGTCGATCAGCTCGGCGAACTGTTAAGACCGAACAGAGTTACCCAACGCTTCTCCGACCTCATTGAACGGTATGACCTGCGAAAGATACGCTTCCACGACCTACGCCACACCTTCGCAAGCATCCTCATCAATCAGGATGTGCCTCTGCTGAACGTGTCTGCCTTCCTTGGTCACTCCGACCTTGCGACAACGGCAAATATTTATGCCCATCTTGACAAATCCAAGAAACAGGAAAGCGCTGATATCATCAGCAATATCTTTAATAAAGCAAAGGAATGATGCACCTCGGACTGAGGTGCATTTTTGCTAACCGAAAGGATGATTTAATATATGGCTGAAAAGAAATATATGAGCGGAGGTCAGCTCCGTCAATACCTTCACATCTCCACACGGAAAATGAAATATCTGATGGATCATAATTATATCCCACACGAAAATACCGGACACGCAACCCATAAGTACCGTGTGCTGATAGAGGATGCGGAAATGTTCAAAATCCGTATGGATACCGAGGTAGGATTCCTATCCGAGCTGAACGGTCTGTTCTCCAACCGAACCGAATGGCATCCGCGCCCGATGTTCGAAGCCACCGAGGAAAACTGCAAAGCCTTCAGGCTATGGTTGGAAGTGCTGTGGGCAGAGCTACCCGAAGCTCTGCCCACGCAGACAGCGGCGGAACTTGTCGGACATAACCCACAGCGCATACATGAACTGATCAGAGAACAAACCTTGCACGGAATAAAAATCGGTAGCACCCAATACTGCGTGAAGGAAGAATTTATATGCTATATGTCATCACCGCAGAAGCTCTCCAACCCACGCACCGACAGATATAAAGAACTCATTCGAAAATTTAAATACATACAACGCAGAGAGCGCGAAAACGAACAGCGCCGATGCAAAAGACGAATGAAGAATGTTGATGCATAACCTAAGCCCCACCGAGAAAATCGGTGGGGCAGCATTTTTTGTTTTCTGCCGTATTTGAATCCCGCCCCGCGACAGAACATAAAAGATTTTTAATCAAGTATGCTTCAACCGGTACTTTTAAAAATGCCGAAATCCTTTACCGACAAAAATAATTCTAACGACCTAAAATGCACCGCCTTGAAAAAAGCCTTATTTTATGCGGCTTCGAAGGACTTTTTGTTCTATTTTCGAGCAAGATTTTTAAGCGTAAAACACGCCAAAAAATGCAGTAAAAGTTATAAAAAACACCGTGAAGAAAAATCTTGAAGATAGAGAAAACCCTTGAAAACACTGGGTTTTCAAGGGTTCCATTGGCGGAGAGGATGGGATTCGAACCCAGGTGCGATTGCTCGCAAACTGAGTTCGAGTCAGCCCCGTTATGACCACTTCGATACCTCTCGGTATATGTTAACTCGGCATACCGAGATTAACGCAATATTCAGTTGTATTAG